>JAEUNN010000848.1 GCA_016791085.1 Rhodocyclaceae bacterium
GCGCCGCACCGTCTTGAGTGCGACGCGACGATCTATGAACGGGTCGTATGCTTCATACACCACGCCCATCGCGCCCTGTCCGAGCTCGCGGCGGATTTCATACTTGCCGAGCTTGGCGGGCTGGTTCATGCCGGCTCCAGGTCGAACTGAGGGTTTGCGTCATTTGTACTTTGCGTCGAGGTCGTACACGCATTTTTGCACAAGGCGCTGCACCAGGGTGTCGAGAGTCAAGCCGCCCTGGGCCGACGACCGGACCCCGAGGACCGAAGTGCCCTTGGCGCCGATTTCCATCTTGTCTTCCATATAGCCCTGCGCCTTCTGCTCGGTCGTGTTGGCATCTATGATCTTGTAGCGCATGCCTATTATCCACACGCCGGTTGCCTCGCTGGTCTGCACGGAGCCGACCACCTGCCCGGCCGCATAGCCGCCGCGACTGCCGGCCAGGGTGCCGATCACGCCGCCAACCGCGCGGCCGTCGAAACCTTCTTGCGCCGAGGCGACCGGTTCGGCCTTCAACACGTCGAACTTGACCACGTATTTGGTCGTTTTGAGCTTGCCCTTTTGCAGCATGCGCCGCGCCTTCTTCGGGTCACCCATGGTGTAGGCGAGCTGAAATTCCTGCAGCAGCGGCCCCAGGTCCGAACGTTCGAGCACCTTGAAGTTGGCGTTCGACATTTCGAGTTCGCCGAAATCGGCGATGTTGTTGGGGCCGAATTTCTGCGTGAATGTTGCGTTGGAGCTTTTGATTTCACCCGGAATCACGATCACGGCCGGGCCGGGTTTCCCGCGGTTCATGTATTCGATAGGCTGGTACATGGCCCGGTCGGCCATCGCGTTGGCGGTTTGCGATGTGCTGCTGCCGGCTGTCGGCGACGGATTGTTGCTGGCCACAACCGGCGCCTGGCCGGTCGTCACGCAGCCGCCCAGCACGATGGTGGAAACGAGCGCCGCCAAGGCGCTTTGTCGATAACGATACGTCATGGTTGAGCCCTCACTAAATTAGCCCTGAGTTCCTCAGTGACTCGCGCTACTTGGAGCGCACTGCTGCCCGATGTGCCGGGCGATGCGGCTGCAGCTACGACGCTGCGCAAGCTGCAGATATTCGGGATGGCCGGCTGCCTGTGCCTCTTAGTTTTGACCGCTGTTGCGGCCTCGCCCTTCGAGTTGCCGGCAGTACCCCGTCACGAGGCGCGACACGACTCCACCGGCCTGTTCTTCGACCAGGGTGGCCGCCATCGCGTAGGTGTCGGTGCCGGAGTAGGACTCCGAAGAAGCGCCTGCTTCGGATATCGTTTCACCGCCGGCGGTCAGCAATGCAAACCCGATGGAAACGTACACCTCAGGTATACGTAGCACCGGATTGATCGCCGAGCGCGAGGAAATTGCGCCACGCAGCACGAGCTGGGCGCCCATCTTGTTGGACGCCGCCAAAGCGCCGTCTACGTCGTTACGGAAATAAGCTTCTACTTCCGCCTGGGCGATATGACTGCGGATTTCTTCCTGCGTGAAGGTTCTTATGCCATAGGCCTTGAGGCGGCGGTCTATGGAATTGAAATGCGGACCGAAACGCGACTGGTCGGCGGCATAGCCATTTTGCTGGCGCGCGCCCATCACGACCATGACCTTCTTGCCGGCCAGGTTGTCGCGGCATGCTTGCGGAATTTTCGGGGCGGCCGCCGCAGCGCGGCTGCGGCGCGCTTTCTCGGCAGCCGCATCGGCCTGTTCCTCGTCGGAAAAGCTGAATCCCATGGCATTTGCGGCTGTCATAATCGCTGCCGATGCCAGTGCTGCCTTAAGGAATTCATGCATTTAGGAAACCTGCGGGAGAACTGCGTCGGAGCCGGTCGCGTGCCACAGGCAATGCGCCATGCATGGGCTCGACACTATATCGCAAGTAGAAACCGCGGCAGCGCAACAGGCGTGCGTCGCCGCGGGTGCGGCGTGGATCGGGCAGCGCGGGGCCGCGCGCCCAGAAACTAACGCATCTAGGCCTTCAAGCATTCGCTCATGAATTTCTTGCGCTCATCACCCTTGAGTTTCTTCTCTTGGGCATCCTTGTTGCAAGTCTTCATTTTCTCCTGCTGTGCGGTTTTTTTGTCTGTCTCTTCTTTTTTCTTCGCCGACAGGCACTCGCTCATGAATTTCTTGCGCTCGTCGCCTTTCAGATTTTTTTCCTTCGCTTCGGCGTTGCATGCCGTCATCTTGTCCTGTTGGGCGCCGGCTTGCGCGGCCAGCGGCAGGCCCAGCAGAAAGCTTACGAGAGCGGTCATGGCGGCGGTACGATAACTATGCATGGTGGTCACCTCCAAAAAGAATATGGTGTACATTGCGGATACCCGCAAGCGCGGAGTATAGGGTCAAACGTTTGCGGAGGGCGCAAATGGACCCAATTTTCGTGCTCGCGCCGCCGTGCGGGCCAACACTAATCTAGGTCTTCGGCGCTGAGCGCCTGCTGCTGGCGGTCGATGAATTCGAGCGTGGAATCGATGCCGCGCATTTTGAGTATGGTGGTGCGCACCGCCGTTTCGACCAGCACCGCCAGGTTGCGGCCGGCCGCTACCGGGATGATTACCTTGCGTATCTGCACGCCCAGCATGTCGACGGTTTCATGATCCAGCGGCAGCCGCGTGGCTTCGGGTATGCCCGGCGTAGGCTTTTGCAGATACACCACAAGTTGCAGTTTCATCTTGCGCCGGCAGGCAGTTTCGCCGAATACCGTACGCACGTTGAGTACGCCCAGACCGCGCACTTCGAGAAAATCGCGCAGCAACTGTGGACAGCGGCCCTCCAGCAGATCGGGACCGACCAGCGCGATTTCGACGATGTCGTCGGCGACCAGTCCGTGGCCGCGCGATATGAGTTCCAGCGCAAGTTCGCTCTTGCCCACGCCGGAATCGCCGGTGATCAACACGCCCAGACCCAGCACGTCCATGTACACGCCATGCGCCGACATGGTTTGGGCCAGTTCGCGCATGAGGTAATTACGAATGTGCTCGATCACCATCGCGGCGGACTTGGGCGTCGCAATCAGGGCCACCGAATTGGCCGCGGCGTAATCGCGCACCAGAGGCGGCGGCGTGCAGCCGTCCGCCACGATGAAAGCCGGCGGTCGCGCCGCGGACACCGACTCGATATAGGTGCGCGCCATGTTCCCGGCATCCTGCTCGATCCACTGGATTTCTTCCAGGCCGAGCACCTGCACGCGATCGGCGTGTATGTAGCTCAAGTGACCGATCAGGTCGGCCGGAAACACGCCGTCGTGGCGCGCGACGATGGCGGCCGAGCGCTCACCGCACAGCCATTCGAACTGCAGGCGCTCGCGAAACTGGTCGAACAGCTTACCGACCGCTACCTGGCGCATTGGGATCCCAGTTTACGAACAGGGCGTGGACCTGTGCCATGTCCGTCGCCGCGGCCAGCTTTTCGCGGAAGGTCTTTTCGGTAAACATGGTGGCCAGTTCGGCCAGTATCTGCAGATGCAGTTCCGTGGCCTGTTCCGGCACCAGCAGCACGAACACGTGCGTGACCGGCCGTCCATCCGGGGCGTCCCAGGCGACCGCGTCCTTGAGCCGGATATAACCGCCTATGGCGTCGCGCAAGCCCTTGATGCGGCCATGCGGAATCGCGATGCCCATGCCCAGGCCGGTGGAGCCCAGCCGTTCGCGCGTGAACAGGCTGTCGAACACCTGGCTGCGCGCGATGCTCTGGTTGTTTTCGAACAATAGCCCGGCCTGGTCGAATACGCGCCGTTTGCTGGAAACTTCCAGGTCGAGCAGGATGTTGGATGGGGGAAGGAGTTTTGAAATCAGATTCATCGGGAAAGGCTGACCCAAACGGCAGCGCGGCTAGAGGCAGCGGTCCGTATTCGGCAGGCCCGGCAGGGCGGATCGAACACGGGGCCGCGCCCGCGGCGTGCATGCGGCCGGCCGCCTGTGCAGCGCGCCTCCGACCGGGTAAGTGCACGCAGTTTGCGGGCGCCAATCGCGCGGAACCATTGCCGTTGGCCCTTGAAATGTTGTTGGTTGGCTTGCCGGCCGGCACCATGCGGCGCCAGGCGGCAAGATCGCGTAATACATCGACTGCCGGATCGAATCCGCTGCCTGCCTTCCCCCTGATGGAGGCACGCAACGTGCGCGGCGGGACGAAACGTCCTGGCCGCCAATTCGCCCGTCGGGCTCGATTTCTGACCTGAACCCACGGTCGGCCGTATCGTCGGCCTCAGATTGCCGTGTCTTGCGCATGCCGCGGCGGGTAGAACGTCGAACATCGGGCCCCTCGCGTGTATGCAGGCACATGTCCGAAATATATCCACCCGCCGGGCGCGGCGCAATGTTGACCGGTTCTATTCCGTTACCTGGTGCTTGATTGCTTCGTGTCCGTGGTCGTTGCGCTTGTCCTTGTGCTTGAGAATCTGGCGATCGAGCTTGTCGATAAGCGTGTCGATCGCAGCATAGAGGTCCTCCGCTTCGCTCTTGACGTTGATGTCCTTGCCTCGTACATGCAGGGTCACTTCGGCTTTCTGCCGCAGTTTTTCCACCTCAATGACGACCGCCGCACTCGTGACGTGATCGAAATGGCGTGTCACGCGTTCGATTTTCGACGAGATGTATTCGCGTATGGACGGGGTGATATCGAGATGATGCCCGGTGATGCTGAGGTTCATATTGCCTCCTGATCAGATGGACTTGCGCAGGTTTACCGGGGGAATGTTGAGCACTTCGCGGTATTTGGCGATCGTGCGCCGTGCCACGACTATGCCCTGCTGGCCCAGTACTTCTGCGATTTTCGCGTCCGACAGCGGACGCTTCGGGTCTTCCGCGCCGACCAATTGCTTGATCAGTGCGCGGATGGCCGTAGACGAGGCAGCCCCGCCGGCATCGGTGGCGACGTGGCTGCCGAAAAAAAACTTGAGTTCGTAAATGCCGCGTGGCGTGGCGATGTATTTTTGCGTCGTCACGCGCGATATCGTGGATTCGTGCAGTTCCAGCAACTCCGCGATTTCGCGCAGCGTGAGCGGCCGCATGGCGACTTCGCCGAAATCGAAAAACTGGCGCTGGCGGTCGACGATGGCCTGGGCCACGCGCAATATCGTGTCGAAGCGCTGCTGCACGTTCTTGATGAGCCACTTGGCTTCCTGCAACTGTCCGGTCATGCCGCTGCCGCGCTGGCCCGACAGCAGGTCGGCATAAAGGCGGTTGATGCGCAGCCGCGGCATGGCGTCCGGATTGAGCAGCGCCACCCATTGCCCGCGCAATTTGCGCACGATCACGTCGGGGACGATGTAACGCACGTCGTCCGGGGCATAGCGTGCGCCCGGGCGCGGATCGAGCGACAGGATGACCTGGTGCGCCTCGCGCAACGCCTCGTCGCTACAGTTGAGGCTGCGCCGTATGCGCGCGAAATCGCGCGTGGCCAGACTGTCGAGCTGGCCTTTCACGATATCCATGGCCAGATCGCGCGCCGGTGCGACGGGCAGGTTGCGCAATTGCAGGCACAGGCATTCCTGGGCGCTTTGCGCGCCTATGCCAGGCGGGTCGAAATTCTGCAGGTAGCGCAGCGCGATGCGCAAATCCTCGACATCCACTTCCATTTCCGCCGGCAGCATGTCGAGAATTTCAGTTAGTTCCTGGGTCAGGTAACCGTCGTCGTCGAGCGCTTCTATGAGCAGGCGCACCAGTGCGCGATCGCGCTCGCCGAGCTGGGACAGCCCGAGCTGGCCGGTCAGGTGTTCGCGCAAGGACGCTGCGGCGGCCTGAAATTCCTGGTAGTCGGAGTCGTCGTCGTCGCCGCGGTTAAAACTGGAACTGCCGTCGCCGCCCCATTCGGACAGTGCGTTGCTTTCGGGTTCCGCACTGTCGGCCGGGGCTTCGCGACTGGAGCTTTCTTCCGCCGGGGCCGGAGCCTCGGACGAATTTGCCGCGCCGTCGTAGGAATAGCCCGTGGTATCAGTGTCCTCGCGCTCCAGCAGCGGGTTGTCCGCCAGGTAGCGCTCGATTTCCTGATTGAATTCCAGTGTCGAAAGTTGTAGCAGCCGTATCGACTGCTGCAACTGCGGCGTCAGCGCCAGGTGCTGGGATAGCTTGAGTTGTAGCGACTGCTTCATCGAAGGTGCGTTCGAATTGGCGCTCTACAGCCGGAAATGTTCGCCGAGATACACCCTGCGCACACTTTCATTATAAACAATCTCGTCCGGGCGGCCCGAAGCAAGTACCGCGCCGTCATTCATGATGAATGCGCGGTCGCAAATACCCAGCGTTTCGCGCACGTTGTGGTCGGTGATCAGGATGCCTATGCCGCGCTCCTTGAGAAACCCGACGATTTTCTGGATGTCCAGCACGGCGATAGGATCCACGCCCGCGAACGGTTCGTCCAGTAGTATGAAGCGCGGACTGGTTGCCAGCGCGCGCGCGATTTCCACGCGCCGGCGCTCGCCGCCGGACAGGGAAATGGCCGAATTGCCGCGCAAATGCTCGATGTGCAATTCCGCCAGCAATTCATCCAGGCGGCTTTCGATGTCCGCCGGCTGCAGGTTTTGCAATTCCAGCACCGCGCGCAGGTTGTCCTCCACGCTCAGTTTGCGAAACACCGAATTTTCCTGCGGCAGGTAGGATAGACCGAGCCGCGCGCGCTTGTGCATGGGCAGCCGGGTGAGTGACGTGCCGTCGATGCGGATTTCGCCGCCATCGACCGCGACCAGGCCGACGATCATGTAAAAACAGGTGGTTTTGCCGGCGCCGTTGGGGCCCAGCAGGCCGATCACCTCGCCGCTATTGACGTCGAAACTTACATCCTTGACGACCGCGCGCGACTTGTAGCGCTTTTTCAGGCCCAGCACCGACAATTGCGTCATGATGCGGCGTCCTCCGCACCCGGCGGGTCGCGCAGCAATTTCCGTATCAGTTCCGCGGCAAAGCCCCGGCCCGCCAGAAAACGCGCCTGGCGCGCCCATTCGCGTGCGTCGGCGGGCGGCTGGCCGAAACGGCTGTGCCAGATTTTGTGCAACCTCTCGGTTTCGCTTTCGGCCGCGTCCAGCGCCGCGTCTATGACGGCCCGGCTTACCCCGCGCGCCGCGAGATCGCGCGCCAGGCGCTGGTCGCCCAGCCGCGCCGCGCGCGCCGCGACATAGCTTTCGGCATAGCGGCCGTCGGACAGATAGCCGTCCGCGCATAGCGCGTCGAGCAGCGCGGCGATTTCGGCCGGCTCGCCGTGCGGAGCCAGTTTGCGTTCGAGTTCGGCGCGGCTGTGCTCGCGCAGCGCAATCAGGCGCAGCGCACGAACGCGCAGGGCAGGCATGGCGGGGGCGCGCATGCGGGGGAAGGTGGATCAGACCGTCGCGGCTTGCGCCAGCGGTGGCAGTTCCTTCATGCCTATCGCGGTTCGTATGCGATTTTCGATATCGCGCGCGAGGACCGGCTGGCCACGCAAAAATTCGCGCGCATTGTCCTTGCCCTGGCCTATGCGCTCGCCGTTGTAGGCGTACCAGGCACCGGACTTGTCCACGATTTTGTGCAGCACGCCCAGTTCGATGATTTCGCCCTCGCGGGAAATTCCCTCGCCATAGAGGATGTCGAAATCGGCCTGGCGGAATGGCGGTGCAACCTTGTTCTTGACCACCTTGACCTTGGTTTCGCTGCCCACCACTTCATCGCCCTTCTTGATGCTGCCGACGCGGCGTATGTCGAGGCGCACCGACGCATAGAACTTGAGCGCGTTGCCGCCCGTGGTGGTTTCCGGGCTGCCGAACATGACGCCGATTTTCATGCGGATCTGGTTGATGAATATCACCAGCGTATTGGTGCGCTTGATGTTGGCGGTCAGTTTGCGCAAGGCCTGGCTCATCAGGCGCGCTTGCAGGCCGGGCAGTTGATCGCCCATTTCGCCGTCTATTTCGGCTTTGGGGGTGAGCGCCGCGACCGAATCCACCACCACGATATCCACGGCGCCCGAGCGCACCAGCATGTCGGCGATTTCCAGCGCCTGTTCGCCGGTGTCGGGCTGGGAAATAAGCAGGTCGCCGACCTTCACGCCCAGTTTGGCGGCATAGCCTGTGTCGAGCGCGTGTTCGGCGTCGATGAAGGCGGCGGTACCGCCCAGGCCCTGCATTTCGGCGATAACCTGCAGCGTGAGGGTGGTTTTGCCGGACGATTCCGGACCATAAATTTCCACCACACGGCCGCGCGGCAGGCCGCCTATTCCGAGCGCGATATCCAGGCCCAGCGAGCCGGTGGACACGACCTGGATGTCCTGTTCGACGCCGCCATCGCCCAGGCGCATGACCGAACCTTTGCCGAACTGCTTTTCGATTTGCGCAAGTGCGGCTTGCAGAGCTTTGGCTTTGTTGTCTTCCATGACGGGCATTCCGGGACGAAGGGAAAGATTATGGCACAAATCTTGCCGCGCCCTTTTGCGTTGGCGCTCCGGAATTCGCCTCGCGCCGCTCAGGTCGGAGTGGCCGCAAGGTACTGCGGGCGCAAGGCCGGCTCGGCGCGTGCCGGGCCTATGTAATTGCCCTGCGCAAAATCGACGCCATAGCTTTTCACCAGTTCCAGCGTTTCGGCGTTCTCGACGAATTCGGCCACCGTGCGCTTGCCGAAGCCGCGCGCCACATCGACGATGGCCTTGACGAAAATGCGGTCGTCCGGGTTGCTGGCGAGGCCGCGCACGAATATGCCGTCGATCTTGATGAGGTCCACGGGCAGTTGCTTGAGGTAGTAGAACGAGGCGTGGCCGGCGCCGAAATCGTCCAGCGCGAAGCGGCAGCCTATCGCCTGCACGTCCGCCATGAATTGCCGCGCGGCCTGGAAATCCGCGACCGCTGCGGTTTCCGTGATTTCGAACATGAGCCGGCCGGGTGCCACGCCGCTGGCGGCAAGTTCGGCGCGCAGCATGGAAATGAACGTTTCGTCGCCTATGCTGAGGCCGGACAGATTGACCGCCAGCATGTGTTCTTCGCCGCTCCTGGCGAGCCGGCGAATGGCGTGCCGCGCCACGCTGCGGTCAAGTTCGCGCACCAGCCCGCCGCGCTCGGCCACGTCCATGAATTCGCCGGGCATGGCGATGCGCCCATCTTCCAGCGGCAGCCGCAACAAGG
This sequence comes from Rhodocyclaceae bacterium, assembly GCA_016791085.1. Classification (GTDB taxonomy): domain Bacteria; phylum Pseudomonadota; class Gammaproteobacteria; order Burkholderiales; family Rhodocyclaceae; genus JAEUNM01. Next base: position 9,092 of record JAEUNN010000848.1, read on the forward strand.
CTTCATGGTGAATGATGCGCCCGCCGGCCAGTTCCAGGATGGGCTGGAAATGCAGCACGCAGCGGTCCTGTTCCAGCGCCTGCTTGATGTGTTCTTCCCAGTACACCCAGTTGCGCAGCCGCTCGCCCACGGCTTCTTCGCCCGTGAATATGTGCCAGCAGGCGCGGCCATGGTTTTTCGCCTGGTACATGGCGATGTCGGCATTGGCGAGCAGTTCTTTTACGGTACTGCCGTCACGCGGGTATTGCACGATGCCTATGCTCGCGCTGGCGCGGTGCTTGCCGGCCGGGCCGTGCAATGCCAGCGCGCTCAGCCGGTGATTGACCTTGCGCGCCACTTCCTGTGCCCCTTCGTCCGCCGTCTGTTCCAGCAGCAGCGCAAATTCGTCGCCGCCCAGACGCGCGGTCACGTCGATGCCGCGCACCAGGCCGGTCAGGGTGTCGGCCACCAGCCGCAGCAGATTGTCGCCGGCCTGGTGGCCGCTGGTGTCGTTTACGTGCTTGAAATTGTCCAGGTCAAGAAATAGCAGCGTACCGTTGCGATTGAAACGCCGGGCCGCGGCCAGGCGCGATTCGAGTTCCTGCTGGAAGCGGCGGCGGTTGATCAGGCCGGTCAGCGCGTCGTGATCGGCCAGATAGGCGATGCGCAATTCGAAGCGCTTGCGCTCGGAAATGTCCAGTCCCACCGACAGCAAGGCCGGGTCGTCCGGGCCGCCGCCGGCGATGTGCGAGTGACTCCAGGCGATTTCGCGCGTGCTGCCGTCCCGCGCCAGCAAGGTGGCTTCGGCCGGGACGCCGTCGGTGGTCGCCAGTGCGCTGCCGAAGGGCAAACCACCGACCGCGTGGATCATGCATTCGGCGAACGGGCGGCCGCGCAACTCGGCCTCGGTAAAGCCGCTGACGTGTTCGGCGCAGCGATTGATGGACAGCACCTGGTCGGCCGCATTGCGCGTCACGATCATGACCGGCGCGCTGTCGAGCAGCCCGCGCAGGAAGTCCTTTTCGCGCGAAATTTGCTGCAGGGCGTCGGCAAGCGCCCGCGTGCGCTCTTCGACCTGGCGCTCGAGATCTTCCAGCCGGTAGGAAAGGTCCAGCGCGGTCTGGTCCACGCGATCGATTTCATCGGGCGGGAACAGCCTGCGGCGCGGCAGGATCGCCCGGCGCAATTCGGCGAAAGCCTGATTGCCCAGCAGTGGAATGGTGTCGGCCGTGTGCGTGAGGCGGCGTAGCGGCTGGGACAGCATCAGGTACAGCGCGGCGGCGCAAAACACGCTGGCAGCAAGTGCCGCCCATAACAAGCGTTTGGTCATGCCATGCACGCGATCGCGTGCTTCGGTGACATCTTCGATGGCGATCAGTATCGGGCTGCGGCCGGTATCCAGACTGGCCAGCGGAATGGCCGACAACTGGTATTCGCGCGCCTCCAGCAAGCTGCGCAGGGGTGCGCCGGCCGGATTGCGCGGGTCGCCCTCGGCCGCGGCCAGCACCGGCAGCATGCGATTGGTATTGGTCGCACCGCGCACCGCCAGCCCCCAGTTGGGCAGGCTGCGTGCGGCAGCGACACGCTCGCCCGCGGCCAGCACGGCGAGGTCGGCGCCAGATACCCGGTTGAATGCTACGACCAGTTCGGCAATCGAGGTCGATACCAGGAATGCGCCCGCCGTACGGCCTTCCGCGAGCACCGGCGCGAGCGCAAACAGGCGGCATTCGTCGCCGCAGTGCAGATAGCTTACCGGTGCTTCCAGTGTGCCCTTGCGCAAGCGTTCGGTAAGCGCCGCCGGCAATTCCGGCTTGCCGCTGCCGCCCCATTGCGCCAGCAGTTTGCCGGCCGTGTTCAGGTACGCGGCTTCTTCCAGCGCCATGTCGAGTTGCAGCGACGGCCACAGGGCATCGAATTGCTGTCTGAATGCGTCTGCGTCGCCGCGTGCGAGCGGCGCGCGCACGCCGGGCAGGGCCGGCAATATGCTCGCCAGTTGTTGCAAACGTTCTTTGGTCTGCGCCAGCAGGCCATGCATTTCCTGGCGATAGCGCTCGCGCGCGTGGGCGCGTTCCAGTTCGAACTGGTCGTTGAGCCGCACGTAGTAGAACAGCGCCCCGCACACGCTGATGGCGGTCATGGCCGTCGCGAGCGCCGCGACGACTTTCCACTTGAGGCTAAGAAATGGCGTGTGGGTGCGTGCGGTCGGCGGCATGGTCGCCTCAGAAGCGCAGCGAACCAAGCAGCATGAACATGTCCCAATCGCGCTGCGGCGGCCGGCCGGAGTCGGCATTGTCCAGCACCGGCAGCCATGCCGTGCCGTTTACGCGATGGTATTCGGCGCGCAGCATGAAGGAAGGCGACACGTCGAAACGCACGCCCAGCGTGCGGTCGCGCGCGTAGGCGGCGTGGCTGGGCAGGGGCGTGTGCGAGGCCAGCCAGGTGCCGTCGCGGTCGTTGCGATCCTGGTAATAGCTGTCGTAGCGCAAAAACCACTGCCAGCGCGGGCCCGCGCGCCAGGCGCCCTGCAGATAGGCGCCTTCAAAGGGCAGGCCGTCGTCGGGCCGGAAAATTCCCAGCCCGGTATTGCCGGCGTAGCCGAATACGTGTTCGGCCGTGAAACTCCAGGGTTCCAGGTTGAGCTCTGCCGACAGCAAGGACAAATGCAGTTTCACGCGTCCTTTCAGCAAGGGGTCGCGCTCTCCCTGGCGATAATCGCCTCTGAGTTGGGCCTGGCTATAGGCCAGACGCCAGGTGCCGCGCTGTTCCTGCAGCATCACGCGCCCGATGGCGGCAGTGTCCCCCTCGAAACGGCCGCGCACGCCATTGCCGATGAAGGTGACCGTGGTTTCGCGATCGTCGAGGCGAGGTTTTCCCAGCGCCGCCTCGAACAGCAGTTCGGCTTCGCCGGCACTCAGGCGCGCATAAGGCGCCAGCCCGTCCAGCGTATCGGAGAACGCGCGCACGCGCTCGGGATAGATGGATTGCGGCAGCACCACGCCGGGCCGCGTGAAGGCGATATCGCGCGTGCTGTTGTAAAAGCCGTAAGGTATTTTGACGCGGCCGGCGCGCAGACCCAGGCGGCTGGTTTCGGTGTCCTGGAGGTTGAGGTCGGCGAGCGCGAAATCCACCCGCAGCGCGCCGTGCGCATCGGCGCCCGCGCTGCGCGAAACCACTTGTGCCGCAAGGTTGAGGCGCGGGCCCAGGCGCGCGGCCACGTTGAGGCCCAGCTCGGTGAAGCGCAAGCTGGTTTCGCGGCTGCTCGGCCCGAGAAAGTTATTGTTGTGGTTGCTGCGTATCGCGGCCTGGCTCGCGAACCCGTGCAGCTGGACATCGCCGTCAAAAAATTCCAGGGCCTGCGCCGGCCCCGCGGCCAGGCAAAACGCCCAGCCGATGCGGGCGCACAGACGCCGCATGCGGCGCGGTTCAGCGAAGTTCGAGCCCACGTACCCGCTCATCGAGTTTTTTCCTTCTGATGTAGCCGATGGCGCCTGGGGTGGTTGCCATCCTGGCGAGCATTTCCTCCTCGCTCGCGACTTCGCGCGGCGCCTGACCCGTGCCGGAAAACACCAGCCTGTCCCACACCTGCCGCAACTGGTGCGGAAATACGTCCAGCACCTCCTTGCAGAACATCACGTGCGTCGGATCATTGTCGGGCAACACATATACCGTCATGTTGCTGCCGTCCGGCCACTTGTTCAGACGCATCGAAAACATGGTACGCAGGGCGTTGCGCGACAGCGCAAGTTGCGGCGCATCGGCCGCAACGATGGTGATGACTTCTTGCGCGCACGCGACAAAACTCAGCATGGCACACAGCAATGCCGCGAGGCAGTGCCCTAAGTGCCAATCATGGAGTTTATGCGCGCGCATGCGGCGAAACGATCAAATTGCCGTAAAAGCTGAAATTCTGCCTCAGAGCGTACGCCAGTTGGGCCCGCGGCGCATGACGGTACAGGCTTTTTTTTGGCCTCCGGTGCGACGGAGTGCCGGGCAAGCTGGTCCGGGTTCAAATTTCTGCAAAATGCGCAAGAAATTCATGCCTTAGGCGTAGCGGCGCGGATAGCGCAAGCCGCGTCCCGCGGTCCGCGCCGGGCCGCTTAAGCGCTGGTTTGGCCACCTGTTTGCGTACTTTGCGTTCACATGTCTTGTGGACGCAACAGGGTCGTTTGATCTTGCGCCGGTGCGGTATCGCCCTCACCCGCAGCGAGGGCGGCCGCGATGCATCCGGGTGCGTAACGTGCCCAGTGCAGGGCAGCCAGCCGCACGGTATTGAAATGAATGTCCACGATGTCGTCGAGCCTGTCCGCATAGCCCCCCGCCATCGTGACGGCCAGCGGAATCTGGCGCGCGGCGCAGGCCGCGAATACCTGACTGTCGCGCTGTGCCAGCCCGTCCTTGCCAAGGCTCAGACGCCCATAACGGTCGCCCGCGTAAGGGTCGGCGCCGGCCAGGTAAATTGCCAGATCCGGCGAAAATTCGCCGAACAGTCGCGCCAATGCCCCATCCAGCGCGGCCAGGTAGTCGGCA
>JAEUNN010000876.1 GCA_016791085.1 Rhodocyclaceae bacterium
TGCGCGTCGGCGGCGGCGAAATAGCCGCGGTAGCTCACGCAGCCGGCGATGGGGTAGCACCATTGTTTGGGCTCGACCGACAGGGCGTCGGCGCCTATCACGTTCCATACCGCATAGGGCCGGCCCAGGTCGGAATAGGTCATGTAACTGCGGTTGTCGGGCAGGCCCAAAGCCGTGCTGGCGTAGCGGCGCAAGTGCACGGCGCGCTCGATACGGGCGCGCAGCGCCGGCGCTATGGCCGGGTCGGCCGTGACGTCGGCCACCGGCCGCCGCGCCGCCAACAGATGCAATTGTCCGCTCGCGGCCTGCCAGTAATACCCGAGCGTGCTGCAACCCGACACGGCCAGCGCGCCGGCAGCCAGCAGCAGCAGGGCGAATAGGCGGGCTTTCATGCGCGCCGGCTGCCCGGCAGAAAGCGGCCGTGACGCAGAAAATGCACGGTTTCGTTGGCTACCGCGGCAGACAGCAGCAGGCCGGAATGGCTGCTGGGCAGCACGATGTGGTCGCGCGCACCATGCAGTTTCGTTTCGGACAAGGCGACCGCGCCGTCGTGGGGGCTTTCCAGCCTGGCGATCAGGCTGCCCATGCCGAACGGCCGGTTGCCGGCGATGAGGCCATAGTCGCGCCCGGCCGGTGTGGCCGACGGCGGCAGCGCCAGCCAGTCGGCCAGGCATTGGCCGACCAGCGCGCGGCTCCAGCTCCGCGCGGCGAGTGCGCGCGCCGCCGCGCTGGCGCCGGCGGGCGAGGCGATGAGCACGCGGCGCCCGGGTTGCGGCAGCAGCCCCAGTTGATCGGCGCGCAACAGCACCAGCCCGCCCAGGCTGTGGCCGACCAGATGCACCGCATCGTGCGGCAAGGTTTTGGCGACTGCGGCAATACGGCGCGCCGCGGCGTCCAGCGCTTCGCCGAGGCTGTGATAACCGGGCGCGCAGCTCGCATAGCCGGCCGCTTCCAGCCGCCGTGCCAGCCAGGCCATGACGGCGCCGCGCATCCACAGGCCATGTACCAGCACCACGGCTTCTTTATGCAAGGGCCAACTCCGCGGCGATGGCGCCGGCGGCCTGGTCCGGCGCGGCGATGGCGAGCCCCGCCGGCAGGGTTTTGCGCCGCCGCAGCGCAAGCAGGGCCTTGTCGCGCGTGATCAGCCAGCGCGCGCCGGCCAGTGCGGCCAGTTCGAGAAATTTCTGATCCTGATGGTCCTTGCAGCGCGGCAAGGTCGAGCCGGCGGGCGCGGCGGTCACACAGCGGCTGTGCGCGCGATAGTCGTCCAGCACTGCCGCGACGCGGGCCGGATCGGCGCACAGGCGGTCCAGCACCGTATGCAGTTCGTGCAGGCAGCGCAGGTCGGTCACCAGTTCGATCTGGTCGAGCAGGCGCAACAAGCCGGGCGAGGATGTTCCGTGCCAATAGAACAGGTCCAGCACCACGTTGGTGTCGAGTACGGCGATGGCGCGCGTCATGCGGGCGGTTGAAGTCCGTGCGGGCGATGCCCGGCATTTTAGGCGCAGGCAGGCCGGGGCGTGCCGGCGTGCGCTGCGCACTGCGTTTGTGCCCCCGATGTTGCAGTGCACATGCGACAATGGCAAGCGTCATTCAGTCAGGGAGCTGTGTATGGACATCAAGAAGGTTGGAGTGGTTGGCGCCGGCACCATGGGTAACGGCATTGCGCAGGTATTTGCGGTGGCAGGTTTCGAGGTGTTGCTGACGGATATTTCCACGGCGGCGCTGGAGCGGGCGACCCATACGATTTCCGGCAGCCTGGACCGGCTCATAAAAAAGGACAAGATGAGCGCCGAACAGAAAGCTGCC
>JAEUNN010000919.1 GCA_016791085.1 Rhodocyclaceae bacterium
AAGCGCGGCGCGCGCCCCGGATAGACGCCCAGCATGTCGTGCAGCACCAGCACCTGGCCGTGGCAATCCACGCCGGCGCCTATGCCTATGGTGGCCATGGAGGTGGTGTGTTCGGTCAGGCGGGCGGCCAGTTGTGCCGGCACCATTTCCAGCACGATGAGCGCTGCGCCGGCGGCTTCCAGCGCCGCGGCGTCGGCAAGCAGGCGCTCCGCCTCGGCGTCGCTGCGGCCCTGTACGCGATAGCCGCCCAACTGGTGCACCGATTGGGGCGTCAAGCCGACGTGGGCGCATACCGGCACGCCGCGTTCCACCAGGTAATGCACGGTGTCGGCCACGAATGCGCCGCCTTCCAGTTTCACCATTTGTGCGCCGGCGGCCATCAGTGCGGCGGCCGAGCGCATGGATTGTCCGATGGATTCGTGGTAGCTCCCGAACGGCAGATCGGCGATCAGGAACGGGCGCCCGCCGACATTGCGCAGTCCGCGCGCAACGCAGGTGGTGTGATAGACCATCTGTTCCAGCGTGACCGGCAGAGTCGAGGCCTGGCCCTGCAACACATTGCCCAGCGAATCGCCGACCAGCAGCACGTCCACGCCGGCGCGGTCGCACACCGCCGCGAAGGTCGCGTCATAACAGGTCAGCATGGCGATCTTTTCGCCCTCGGCACGCATGCGGCCAAGTTCCGTCACCGTTACGGCTTTGCGGGTCGTGGCGCTCTGTTGCAGATAGGCCATGGCGTCATCCTGTCGGGAGGTGGGGCTATTGGGCGTAGCCGAAAAATTCGCGGAACGAGCGCATCGCGGTCAGGCGTTGGACCAGCAGCGCGAAATCTTCGTCGTTATCGACCGGGTTCAGTTCTTCGGCATCGACGATGAATAGCGGGCAGGCGTCGAACTGGTGAAAAAAGCGCGCATAGCGCTCGGCCACGCGGGCCAGATAGGCTTCGGAAATGCGCCGCTCGGCGGCCAGTCCGCGGCGGCGCACGCGCTCGCTCAGGGTATCCGGGCGGGCCTGCAGATACACCACCAGGTCGGGTACTGCGGCGGCCGGGGCGGCCAGCGCATAGACGCGCCGGTACAGCGCCAGTTCGTGTTCGGACAGGGTCAGTTCGGCGAACAGGGCGTCTTTTTCGAACAGGAAATCCGACACCACGCGGCCTTGCGGCAGCGCGGCCAGCAAATCCACGCGCTGGAACAGAAAGTGCAGCTGCAAGGGCAGCGCATGGCGTTCCATGTCCTGGTAGAAGCGCGCCAGAAACGGGTTTTCGGCCGGCATTTCAAGCACCGCCGGGGCGTTCAGGTAAGCCGCGAGGCGCTGCGCGAGCGAAGTTTTGCCCGCGCCGATCGGACCTTCCACGACTATGTAGCGAGCCTTTTCGAGCATGTCGGCAGTCGAGTATCGAACGCCGCGAAGAATACACAATCCGGCGCCGCTCTATCGCGCTTTCTACGCTTTGCGCGGCGCCGCGGGCGCCCGGCGTGGCGCCTGGCGCATTACAGCGGCAGCACGCGCTGGGCCGGCAGTGCCGCGAGCAGCGCCGCGGCGGGTCCGCGCCCCGGAATGACCACCTGCGGCGCCACATCCACGAGCGGGCGCAACACGAATGCGCGCTCGTGCATGCGTGGGTGCGGCAAGGTCAGGGTGGGGTCGTCCTGGCATACATCGCCGTACAGCAGCAGGTCCAGGTCCAGGGTGCGCGGCGCATTGCGCACGTTGCGGCGGCGGCCGTGACGGGCTTCGATCGCGAACAATTCGGCGAGCAACCCGACCGCCGCCAATTCGGTATCCAGCGCGGCCACGCCGTTGATGAAATCGGGCTGATGCAGGAGTCCCACCGGCGCCGTGCGGTAGAGCGGGCTGGCCACGACGAGCCGCGTGGCGCGCAAACCTTGCAGATCGGCCAGCGCCGCACGCACGCTCGCGACCGGGTCGCCCAGATTGCTGCCCAGGGCGACGTAGGCGCGCACCGGCGCGTGCATGGCTCAGGCCGACGGCAGCCCGGATTCGGGCTCTGCAACGGCAGCCGGTGCCTCGTCTTGCTCGCTGCCGGCTTTGCGGCGGCGCCGGCGGCGCTTTTTCGGCGCGCTGTCGGCAATCAGCATGGATTCGCGGCCGGGCCCGTCGGCATCGGCAAAGTCGCGCCACCAATCCGCAAGTTCGGCCTGGACCTCGCCGGATTCGGCGCGCAATTCGAGAAAATCCAGTCCGGCGCGAAAACGCGGCTGTTCCAGCAAGCGGTAGGGGCGCTTGCCCGAGCGCATGTCGAAGCGCGCCTGCAGCACCCATATTTCGCGTATGTCGGAGGCGATGCGCTTGGAAATTGCGAGCTTTTCGGCTTGCATGTCGAGCACTTCGTTCATGGCTTCGAGCAGCGCCGGGATGCTCGCTTCGTCGCGCGCGCGGCGCGCTTCCCAGTTGGCCAGCACTTCATGCCACAGCAGCGTGGCGAACAGGAAGCCCGGCGATATGGTTTTGCCCTCGCGCACGCGGCGGTCGGTGCGTTCCAGCGCCAGCATGACGAAACGCTCGCCCAGCGGTTGTTCCAGTATCACGTCGAGCAGCGGCAGCAGACCGTGGTGCAGGCCTTCTTCGCGCAAATACCGCACGCAGCGCCAGGCGTCGCCGCAGGTGAGCAGCTTGAGCATTTCGTCGAACAGCCGCGCCGGCGGCACGTTCTCGAGCAACTCCGCCATTTCGCGTATGGGCGCGCGCGCTTCGCTATCCAGCGTGAGGCCCAGTTTGGTGCCCAGGCGCACCGCGCGCAGCATGCGTATCGGGTCTTCGCGGTAGCGCCGGCGCGGCTCGCCTATCATGCGCAGGGTTTTTTGCTGCAGGTCGGCCACGCCGTGGTGGTAGTCGAGTATGGTTTGCGTGCCCGGGTCGTAGTACAGCGCATTCACGGTGAAATCGCGCCGCGACGCATCTTCCGCCTGACTGCCGAACACGTTGTCGCGCAATATGCGCCCGTGTTCGTCGGTTTCGGCATCGTTGGAGGCGCGGAAGGTGGACACTTCTATGGTTTCGCGGCCCTGCATGACATGCACGATGCGGAAGCGCCGGCCTATCATGCGCGCGCGGCGGAATTGCTGTACCACCTGTTCCGGCGTGGCGTCGGTGGCCACGTCGAAATCCTTGGGCTCCAGCCCGGCGATCAGGTCGCGCACGGCGCCGCCCACGACATAGGCCTTGAAGCCGGCCGCCTGCAGCTTGTCGCAGACGTGGCGGGCGCCCGGGGTGATTTTTTCGCGTACGACTCCATGCTGCTCGACCGCGATGACGGCGGGTCCGGGCGGCGCAACGGGGCCCGCGGCCGGCTTGTCACGGCGGAATACCTTGCGCAACAGCTTGGTAATCATGCGCGGCGGTCACCAGATGGAAAAAAGCGAGCCTGCGATTATAACCCCCACGGCTCGCACCGCCCGGCCGGGCCGCGCTCAGTTCCATCCGTAGCGGGTTTCCACCGCGCGCACGATTTCGTCGTGCAGTTTGTCGCCCTGTTCGCCGTTGGTCATGACCACCACGCCGGCGCGCCGGTTCGGGTAGCCCTTCAGCAGGGCGCGAAAGCCGTAGTTGACGCCGTTGTGCCAATAGAAAAAGTTGTCGGCGCCGAAGGGGTTTTGCGTGAATATGCCGGTGGCCTGACGGACCATGATGTCGCTGCGCGTCTGGTCCAGCACGCTGTGGCCGTCCAGGCTGCCACGCCGGTTGAGCAGGCTGATGAAGCGGCACAGGTCGGCCGGCGTCGTGTACA
>JAEUNN010000959.1 GCA_016791085.1 Rhodocyclaceae bacterium
CTGGCCGAATTTGCCTACGAACTCAAGTATTACGTGGGTCGCCCGAGCCCCATCTACCATGCGCGGCGCTTGTCGGAACAATGCGGCGGCGCGCAAATTTTCCTGAAGCGCGAAGATCTCAATCACACCGGCGCGCACAAGATCAATAACTGTATCGGCCAGGCGCTGCTCGCACGCCGCATGGGCAAGCCGCGCGTGATCGCCGAAACCGGCGCCGGCCAGCACGGCGTGGCCACCGCCACCGTGGCCGCACGCTACGGCATGCGCTGCGTCGTGTATATGGGCAGCGAGGACGTGGCGCGTCAGGCCGCCAACGTGTATCGCATGAAACTGCTGGGCGCCGAGGTGGTGCCCGTAACCAGTGGGTCGAAAACCCTCAAGGACGCCCTGAACGAAGCCATGCGCGACTGGGTAACCAATGTCGCGGATACTTTTTACATCATCGGCACCGTGGCCGGGCCGCATCCGTACCCGATGATGGTGCGCGATTTCCAGTCCGTGATCGGGCGCGAATGCCTCGAACAGATGCCCGAAGTGGCGGGGCGCCAGCCCGACGCGGTGATTGCCTGCGTGGGCGGCGGATCCAACGCCATGGGCATTTTCTACCCCTACATCGAGCGCCCGGAAGTGCGTCTGATCGGCGTGGAAGCCGCCGGCTACGGTCTGGCCAGCGGCAAACATTCGGCCTCGCTGATCGCCGGCCGGCCCGGCGTGTTGCATGGCAATCGCACCTACCTGCTGCAGGACGACGACGGTCAGATCATCGAAACCCATTCGATTTCGGCCGGACTCGATTACCCCGGTGTGGGGCCGGAGCACGCCTGGCTCAAGGACAGCGGGCGCGCCGAGTACGTGGCCATCGATGACGATGAAGCCCTGGCGGCTTTTCACACCTTGTGCCGCACCGAAGGCATCTTGCCGGCGCTGGAGTCGTCACACGCCGTCGCCTATGCCATGAAACTGGCTCCGACGCTGCCGCGCGATGCGCTGCTGCTGGTAAATCTGTCCGGGCGCGGAGACAAGGACATGCATACCGTGGGCGAAAAATCCGGGTTGGGGTTCTAGTGTCGGGGCGGGCGAACAAGTTGCCGTCCAGGCCACGCGCAGCCGCGGCACGCGGATGCGCGCGTCCTTCATGCGCCGGAAATTTGCCGGGCAAACCGGCCGCGCCGGCCGTCCTTCTGCCCGCCACTCGTTGCATCTGCCTGTCCGTGCGGCAGGGAGTCCAGGTCCATGTCCAGAATCAATAAAACTTTCGAACGCCTGCAGGCCGCCGGCCGCAAGGCCCTGATTCCATTCATCACGGCCGGCGATCCGGACGAAGCCACCACGCTTCCGCTGTTGCGCGCGCTGGTGGCCGGCGGCGCCGACATCATCGAACTGGGCGTGCCGTTTTCCGACCCCATGGCCGATGGCCCCACGATACAACGTGCGTCCGAGCGCGCGCTCGCGCAGGGCATGAGCTTGCGCAAGGTACTCGCGCTGGCGGCGCAGTTTCGCAGCGAAAATGACGCGACGCCCATCGTGCTCATGGGCTATGCCAATCCCATCGAAGCCATGGGCTATGCGGAATTTTGCGCCGCTGCCGCAGGTGCCGGCGTGGATGGCGTACTTGTGGTGGACTATCCGCCCGAAGAGTGCGGGGAGTTCGCGCAAGCCTTGCGTGCGCACGGCATGGATGCGATCTTTCTGCTCGCGCCCACCAGCACGGCGGCGCGCATCAAATCGGTCGGCGGGCAGGGCAGCGGCTATATCTATTATGTTTCGCTCAAAGGCGTGACCGGGGCCGGCCACCTGGACCAGAACGAGGTCGCCGCACGCATTCCCGTGATCCGCGAACAGGTGGGCATGCCGGTAGGTGTTGGGTTTGGCATACGCGACGGCGCGACGGCGCGGCGCATTGCGGAAATTGCCGATGCGGTGGTGATCGGATCCCGCATCATCGAGGAAATCGAACGCAGCCCGCGCGATGCGGTGGCGCGCAATGTGCAGGATTTCGTTGCCGGTGTGCGCGCGGCCATGGACGGCGGGGCCTGAGGAGAAGCTGGGATGACCTGGATACAAAAACTGCTGCCGCCCAAGCTCAAGACCACGCCGAGCTCGGAAACCACGACCAAGCGTTCGATTCCGCAAGGCCTGTGGATGAAATGTCCGGCCTGCGAAGCCACGCTTTATACCTCGGACGTGGAAAAAAACGCCAACGTCTGTCCCAAATGTTCCCACCACAACCGACTGCGCGCGCGCGCACGCATAGACCTGCTGCTCGATCCGGAAGGGCGTTTCGAAATCGGCGCCGAAGTGCTGCCGGTCGATCCGCTCAAGTTCAAGGATTCGAAGCGCTATACCGAGCGGCTCAACGGCGCCGGTGAAGACACCGGCGAATATGACGCACTGGTGGTCATGCAGGGCGCGGTTAAAACCGTTCCGCTGGTGGTGGCCTGTTTCGAATTCGACTTTCTGGGCGGTTCCATGGGTTCGGTGGTCGGCGAGCGCTTCGTGCGCGGCGTGCGCGCCGCGCTCGAACAACGCCTGCCTTTCGTGTGCATTACGTCGAGTGGCGGCGCACGCATGCAGGAAGGGCTGTTTTCGCTGATGCAAATGGCCAAAACCACTGCCGCGCTGACCTGGCTCGCCCGCGCGCGGCTGCCTTTCGTGACCTTGCTGACCGATCCCACCATGGGCGGCGTGTCCGCGAGCTTTGCCTTCGTGGGCGATGTCGTGCTGGCCGAACCCGGCGCCCTGATTGGCTTTGCCGGCCCGCGCGTGATCGAACAGACGGTGCGCGAAACTTTGCCCGAAGGCTTTCAGCGCTCGGAATTTCTGCTCGAAAAAGGGGCCATCGACATGATCGTCGATAGGCGCGAACTGCGCGACACCCTGGCCGGGCTGCTCGCCATGCTGCAGAAGCAGCCGGCGCCGGCAAGCTGAACGACCGTCCGGAGCCGCAGCACCGTCCACTTTCCACCGGCATTCAGCGCACCGGGCTGCCTGCCGGCGGGCCCGGCAGCGGCCGCAATTTTCCCCACCCCCGCATTTCCCATGCCGCAAAATCTGGCTGAATGGCTGGCCTACATAGAACGGGCGCATGCCGAAACTATCGCCCTGGGCCTCGATCGCGTGGCGTGTGTTGCGCAACGCATGGCATTCGCCGTGCCGCCGGTGGTCATTACGGTAGGCGGGACCAACGGCAAAGGCTCGACCTGCGCCATGCTCGAGAGCATTTTGCTGCAGGCGGGCTATCGCGTCGGCCTGTACACCTCGCCGCATATCCTTGCCTACAACGAACGCGTGCGCATCAATGGCCAGGCGCTTTCCGACGAGGCGCTCTGCGCCGGATTTGCCGCCGTGGATGCGGCGCGTGGCGAGGTGGCGCTAACTTATTTCGAATTCGGCACGCTGGCCGCCATGCATGCGTTCGCGCAAGCCGGTCTGGACGCCGTGATCCTCGAAGTCGGCCTGGGTGGGCGGCTCGATGCGGTAAATATATTCGACGCGGATTGTGCCATCGTGACCAGCGTGGATCTGGACCACATGGAGTGGCTGGGGCATACGCGCGAAGCCATAGGCTTTGAAAAGGCCGGCATATTCCGCGCCGGCCGTCCGGCCGTGGTGGGCGACCCCATGCCGCCGGACAGTCTGGTCGAGCACGCGCGCGCGATCGGCGCCCAGTTGCATGTGTCGGGGCGCGATTTCGGCTTCGCGGGCGATCGCCAGCAGTGGGGCTATTGGCGCCGCGCCGAGCGCGGCCTGGTGCGCCGCGGCGGGCTGGCCTATCCGGCACTGCGCGGCGCGAACCAGTTGCTCAACGCGTCGGCGGCAATTACGGCGCTGGAAGTGCTGCGCGACAAGTTGCCGGTCGGCGTGGGCGACATACGCCGCGGGCTCATCCTGGTCGACCTGCCGGCGCGTTTCCAGGTCCTGCCGGGCCGGCCGGCCGTGGTGCTGGACGTTGCCCACAATCCGCACGCAGCCGCGGTCCTTGCCGAAAATCTGTCCAATATGGGCTTTTTTCCGGAAACCTGGGCGGTGGTCGGAATGTTGCGCGACAAGGACATGGCAGGCACCTTGCGCGGCCTCGCGCGCCGCATAGACCGCTGGCTGTTGGCCGATCTGCCCGGACCGCGCGGTGCGAGCGCACTGGAATTGCGCGACGCCCTGGATTGCACCGCGCATGCCGCGGGGGAAAAATGCTTCGAGCGGCCTGCCGAAGCATTTCTGCATGCCCGGGCGCAGGCGCAGGAGGGTGATAGAATCGTCGTTTTCGGTTCTTTCCTCACCGTGGCAGATGTGATGCCCGTGCTGCGCGCCTAAGAACCTGCCTTGCAGCCGATGGCAAGCTCCGATTCCCAACTCGAACTCAAGCGCCGTGCCCGCCGCCGTCTGGTCGGCGCCGTGGCGCTCGCACTGCTGGCGGCCGTGGTGCTGCCCATGGTGATGGATCACGAGCCGCGTCAAAGTTCGCAAGACATCCAGATACGCATACCGGGCCAGGACCAGGGCGCCATCGCGCATGGCACACCGGCGCCGCAGGAGCCGGACAAACCCGGCGCGGGTGCGGCGGCCGAAGGGTCGGCGGCGCCGCGCGCCGAAGCGGAACCGGATACCCGGCCGGCGGCCGCTACGGCAACTGCACCAGTCGCAAAACCGCCGGCCGCGGCGCCGGCCGAAACGCGGCCAGCGCCGGCGCCGGCGGCCAGTTCCGAGCGCGCCGACGCGGCCGCGAAAGCTCCCGTCGCGCCACCGCCGAAGCCGGATGCGGCGCCTGCAAAGCCCGCTGCCGACGCGTCTAAAGCAGCGGCCGATGCGGCCCAGGCACAGCGCGAGGCCGAGCGGGTGCGCGCCGCGCTCGAAGGGCGCGATGCAGGCCAGTATTACCTGCAGATCGGGGTGTTTGCGGATGCCGCAAATGCGCGCAATATACTTGCGAAGTCGCAAGCACAGGGCGTGGCGGCCAAAGGCGACACGGTGGATGTGAAAGGCCAGAAATCCACGCGCGTGCGTGCCGGACCTTTCGCCAGCCGTGACGAGGCCGAACGCGCGCGCGCGAAACTCAAACAGGCCGGGCTCGATGGCAAGCTGCTGGAAGCACCGTGACGGTACTCGATTACGTCGTATTCGGCGTGCTCGGCTGTTCCGTCTTGTTGGGCGCATGGCGCGGGCTCATATCCGAAATCATCGCGCTGATCGCCTGGGTGGTCGCGTTTTTCGCGGCGCGCAGCTTCGGGCCGGATCTGGGTGCCGTGTTGCCGATTGCCGACGAAGCGCTGCGCCTGGCGGCCGGGTACGCCCTGGTATTCGTGTTGGTGCTCATCGTATGCGGGCTGGCGCGGCTGCTGCTGCGCAAGTTGCTGCATGCGGTCGGGCTGGCGCTGACCGATCGCTTGCTGGGTGCGGTGTTTGGAATATTGCGCGGTGTCGCGCTGGTGCTGGTGCTGGCGATAGTCGGCGTTCTGGCGGGTGCGCCGCGCCAGACCTGGTGGCGCGACGCCTGGGTGGCGCCGCCGCTGGAAACCGGTCTTATTGCGCTCAAGCCGTGGCTGCCGCGGGCCGTTGCCGCAAAAATGCGCTTCAAGTAGGAGCTTGACATGTGTGGAATTCTCGGCGTC
>JAEUNN010001018.1 GCA_016791085.1 Rhodocyclaceae bacterium
CGAATACGTGCATGCGCCGCGCGAAGTCGTGGCCCATTCCATGACCGGCACCTGGCGCTATGCGCGCGACGAAACGCCCGTGCAAATGCGCGATTTCAACGTATTCCACCGCTATTGCGCGAATTTTCCGTGGCGTTCGCACGCGCTCTGGCTGCTCACCCAAATGCAGCGCTGGGGGCAGATTCCGCCCCACCAGGAGTTGCGCTCGCTGGCCGTATCCATCTACCGCACCGATATATACCGTACCGCCGCGGCCGACCTGGGCATGCCGGTGCCGGACGCCGATTACAAATCCGAAGGCACGCATGCACAACCGTGGTCCATTCCGGGCGGCGGGCATGCGCTGGAAATGGGCGCGGACCGCTTTTTTGACGGCGGCAGTTTCGACCCGGACCATCCCGACGACTATCTGCGCAGCTTTGCGGTGCATGCCATGCACCTGAATGCAGAGCCCACGCAGCGCGACCCCGCCTGAACCTCCCAGCCGGCTTTCCGCGCCCCGGCCAGGCCGCGCATCCGCGCACCCTGGCGGTGCAATGCGGGCCCGGTTTCGGCGCCGCGTGCGCCGCGGCTGTGCGCACAAGCCGCGCTGCGCCAGCCAGGCGCATGAATTGCCCCGGAAGCACTCCTGGCATGGTGATTGCTTAATAACTTCCGAACCAAAAGCGCGGGCATGCAATGGCGCATGCCTGCACGGTGAGGCTCCACGGTGGAGCTACAGGTAACCCAATTTGGATATGACCCGCGGCTGGGTCAAGACGGACAAAGGCGTCCACGTTAGTCGGGCAAAACGTCCCGGCCGCGTGGACGCTTTTTTTTCGCCGCGCTCCGGCCGCTTTTTTGAAATTTGAGGAGAAATACAGATGGCCCACTCGCAAATTCCCGCCCGCACCCGGCTCGCGCACATCGCCGCCGCCCTGGCCGCAGCACTGGCCTGCATGGCCGGCGCCGCACACGCCAAGGACAAGGTCGAAAAGCCCGATCTCAAATTCGGCTTCATCAAACTGACCGACATGGCGCCG
>JAEUNN010001026.1 GCA_016791085.1 Rhodocyclaceae bacterium
CGCCTAGCGGGCGTCTTCATTCATGCCCAGGCGTTCCATGCGGTAGCGCAGGGAGCGGAAGGTGACGCCCAACAGCTTGGCCGCGGCAGTGCGGTTGTAGCGCGTCTGCGCCAATGCGTCATGGATGGCCTGGCGCTCGACGCGGTCCAGATAATCCTGCAGCGTGGCGCCCTGCAGCGCCGGCACGCTGCCGGCGCCTGCGGCCGGACTGGCCGCCGGTGCCTCGAGGCCAAGATCGCCAGCTTCGATATCGGTGCCGGCGGTGAGCGCGATGGCACGCTCCAGCACGTTTTCCAGTTCGCGGACGTTGCCCGGAAATGGATAGTTGCACAAGGCCTGCACGGCATCCGCGGCCAGCCGCGGCGGCCGCATGCCGTTGCCGGTGGCGAGGCGTTCGAGGATGCGGCCGGCCAGGAGCGGTATGTCCTCGCGGCAGTCGCGCAGCGCCGGCATGCGCAGTTCGATCACATTGAGGCGGTAATACAAATCCTGGCGGAATTTGCCGGCATCGGTAAGGTCGCGCAGATTGCGATGGGTGGCGCTGATGATACGTACATCGACCGCTTCTTCGGCGCTGGCGCCAACCCGGCGCACGCGCTTTTCCTGAATCACGCGCAGCAATTTCACCTGCATGTGCAGCGGCAGGTCGCCGACTTCGTCGAGAAACAACGTGCCGCCCGCGGCGGCCTGAAAATGCCCCTCGCGATCGCTGTCCGCGCCTGTGAAGGCACCCTTGCGGTAACCGAAAAATTCCGATTCCATGAGATTTTCGGGTATCGCGCCGCAATTGACGGCCAGAAACGGCTGCGCCGCGCGCGCGCTCTTGGCATGGATGAGACGCGCCGCGCGTTCCTTGCCGGTGCCCGATTCGCCATGGATATGCACCGGCGCCTGGCTGCGTGCGAGCCGCCCGATCAGGTCACGTACCTGCTGCAATGCTGCGGACTGGCCGATCAGTTCGTCGCCCGCCGGTGCGGCCGGCGCCGCTTCCGGCAGGCGCAGCGCGGATTTGACCAGCGCGCGCAGCTGATCCAGCGATACCGGCTTGGCGATATAGTCGAAGGCGCCGGCCTTGAGCGCCGTCACGGCATTTTCCAGGCTGCCGAAAGCGGTGATCACGGCCACCGGCAGGTCACGACAGTTTTCTGCGATGTAGCGCACCAGCGTCAGGCCGTCGCCGTCCGGCAGGCGCATGTCGGTCATGCACAGCTGGTAGCGGTGGGCGGCCAGACGCTCGCGCGCCTCCTGCACGGTGCCCGCGCAATCGGCATCCAGGCCCATGCGCGCCAATGTCAGTGCCAGCAGTTCGCGGATATCTTCCTCGTCGTCGACGACGAGCACCCGCCTCATTTCGCCTCTTGCCCTACGCTCGGTCGCCATATTTCATTCTTGCCGTTGATTTGGAAGGTCGCCCCTGCGGCGCCCGGTAGCAGTTCCAGCGTGGCGCGGTTGGCATCGCACAGTTCGCGCGCGATATACAGGCCGAGGCCGGTGCCCTTGCCGTAGGTCGTGAAAAATGGCTCGAACAGGCGCCCGCGCTCGTCCTCGGGCACGCCCGGACCATCGTCGCCAACGACGATGCGGGTATGCGTTTCAAGCGATTCTGCCGCAATGTGTACCGCTCCGTGCGCATCACTCGCATAGCGCAAGGCATTATTCACGAGATTCCATAACACCTGGTTCAGGTGCCCGCGGTCGAACCACAAACGCGCCTGGCCGTCGACGCGCAATTGCAGCCGCTCGCCGGCCGCCTCGTCCTGGCGCCGGTAATCTTCGACGAATAGCGCCAGATAGGCCGGAAGGTCCAGCAGTTCGAACTGCACGCGATCGCGCCGGCCCAGTTCCAGCACATCGTGCACCAGCCGGTCCAGCCTATGCACGTTGTCGCCAATGATGCGCGTAAGCTTGTGCTGCAAAGGATCGTGCACATCTTCGCGCAGCAGTTCGGCGGCATGGCTGATGGCGGCCAGCGGATTGCGAATTTCGTGGGCGATGTTGGCGGTCAAACGCCCCAGCGCGGCCAGCTTGATCTGGCGCGCCTGTTCCTGAATGCGGCTCAGGTCTTCCAGGTAAATCAGCACGTCGCCGCCGGCGCCGGCCGGCACCAGCCTCACCCGCGCGCTTTGCGTTTCGGTCAGGCGGACTTCATTGACCGACTCGCCCTCGGCCAGGTCCCAGACCGAAAATATCGCCGCGAGCGGCCGGCTGAAGCCGCGCAGATCGGTAAATTGCGTGGCACTTGCGCCGCACAGGCGCGCCGCCTGGGGGTTGAACTGGCGCACGCGCCCGCCGCGATCGACCACCAGCACGCCGTCCTGCATGTCGCGGATCACGCGCTCGTTCACACGCAACTGGTTGGCCAGCACCACACCACGGTCGCGCGCCAGACGCTCGTTTTCGATCACGCGGCGGGCAAGCGTGCGCACCGCCAGCGCGGTGGCAAAAAAGCCTATCGAAATGATGCCCGCCTGGACGAATTCGGCCGCGTCCGAGCCGTGCGAAATGGCGCGCACCCATTGCTCGAACAATACCGCGAGCGTGGCGCTGGCCGCGAAAAACAGGATGAGCCGGCCTTGCGTGACCAGCGCCGCGGCCGCCAGCGTGACCAGTATCATGAACGACAGGCCACTGCGATTGCCGCCGCTGGCGTGCATCATGATCGTGAATACCACAATGTCCATGAGCACTTCCAGGGTGAGCTGGGATGCCAGCCCTTGCGGGCGCTGCGGCGGCAGAGCGACGAACAGGGAGGCGCAAAGCCAGTAGAACAGCGCCACCCAGATGAACAGGCCGAAACGCGTGATGCCCAGATCGATGCCACCGCCGTAGAACAGCACCACGAACAGGAAAACGCTGGCGATCACGAAGCGGTAGAGGCGGAAGAAGCGGTGGGAAATTTCCACCGCGTCGGCGCCGCCCAGACGCCAGTTGCGCGCCGACGAACCCGCCGACAGGCTAGCGGCGTCCCGCAAGGCGCTGATGTTCTTCACAACAGTACCAATTCCCGTCGGTGCCGACCGCCTCGTCGCGGGGAATGTGCAAATGGCAATAGGCGCAGGCAACCATGGCTACCTGGCGCGTGGGCGCAGCTTTGCCGGGGCCGGACGATTTTGCGCGCGAACGCGCTTTCAGAATCATCCAGACCAGAAAAATCAGCAACAACCAGAACAATAATCTCATCGCGCAACCTGGCAATCCCGCCTCACGGCGTGGCGGCGAGGCAAGTATACCGGCCGGGCGTGGCGGCCGGCCGGCGCGCGAAGTACCCGGGGCCGGCCGCGCCGCCCTCCCGTGCGGGGCGCAGCGCGCCGGGCGCAGGCATCAAGCCCTCATTCGAGCCGGAAACCCACTTTCAGCACCACCTGCCAGTGTGCCACCTTGCCGTCCTCCACGTGACCGCGCGTTTCCACGATCTGGAACCAGTGAATGTTGCGGACCGACTCGGACGCTTTGGCGATCGCGATGGATACGGCGTCTTCGATGCTGGTTTTGGAACTGCCGGTCAGTTCCAGCAATTTGTATACGTGGTCACTCATGGTTGGCTCCTCCGGGGATGGACTAGCTGGGGCGGTAGGCGGCAACGTCGCCGGGCTTGCGCAACATCTTGTTCACTTCGGCGGCGTGAATTTCCTCGGCGGCGATCATTTTTCGCGCATATTCCTCCAGCAGCACCGACTTGCCCTGCACCGTTTCTAGCAATTCGCGGTACAAGGCCAGGGTGGCCGCCTCGGCGTCCAGCGAGTCGCGCAATATCGAGGCAATATCGGTTTGATGGCTGTCGAGCAGGCGGCCTATGCCGAGCGACGGGTAGGCACCCAGAAGCGTGATCAATTCGCCGGCCTCCTGGGCATGCAGCATCGATTCCTGCGCCTGCCCGCGCAGCCAATCGACTATCGGTATGCGCCCGAAACCGAACACCATGAACGAATGGTGGGTATAGCGCACCACGCCCGCCAGTTCCATTTCGAGTATGCGGTTCAACATCGAAGCAGCTTTGGCGTTCAGCGCGTCGTCCATGGCTAAGCTCCCGGCAAACACGGGCCGCGCGATCGAGTGGCGCATCCCTGCCGCTAATCGTAGACAACGCACCGGGTTTCGCTCCTGTTGCCGCGGCGCGCCGCTTGCAGGTATGTTTGCGGTTTCGACGCCAGCCAGGATGGACCGCATGCCGCACTTGCCGCAGCCCACGCAGCACTTTGTCCCGGCGCGCACGCGGCGCCCGGTCGCGGCCCGCACGTGCTGACGCTGGAATTATTTCAGAGCCAGCCCATTCCGCTGGATTTGCGGCTGGAATGCGCGGCCGGCGAACTGCTGGCCCTGGTCGGCCCTTCGGGCAGCGGCAAAACCACGGTGCTGCGCTGTATCGCCGGCCTGCACCACGCGGCACGCGGCTACATACACTGTGGCGCGTCGGCCTGGTTCGATACCGCGCGCGGTCTGCGCCTGCCGCCGCAGCGCCGTCAGGTCGGCATGGTGTTCCAGCATTACGCGCTGATTCCCCACCTGAGCGCGCGTGCCAACGTGATGTTGGCCTTGCGCGATCTGGCACCGTCCGACGCCGGGCGGCGCGCCGACGAATTGCTGGCCCGCGTGCACCTGGACGGCCTGGCGGCGCGCCGGCCGTCCGAACTGTCGGGCGGCCAGCAACAGCGCGTGGCCCTGGCACGTGCGCTGGCGCGCGCGCTGGCCACGGAAAATGGCGTGCTTCTGCTCGACGAGCCGTTTTCCGCGGTCGATCAGGTCACGCGCGCCAAATTGCAGCGCGAACTGGCATTGCTGCGCGGCGAATTGCGCATACCCATGGTGCTCGTGACGCACGACCTCGCCGAGGCGCGCGCGCTGGCCGACCGCATGACCTTGATCGCGCGCGGGCGCAGTTTGCAAACCGGCCGCCCGGACGAAGTGCTCACGCGACCGGCCGCCGTGGCGGTCGCACGGCAGGTGGTACTGACCAATCTGTTCGAGGGCATTTGGCGCGACGGCAAGCTGGATTGGGCCGGCCTCATGCTCGACACGGCCGCCCGGGGCCCGGCCGGCGAGCGCCTGTGCTGGGCCATCGCGCCGGAATTCGTGCTGTTGCACCGTGGCGACCGGCCTTCGCGCGGCGAGCGCGAAAATCCGGTGCCCGGACAGGTAATCGAATGTGTGGAACTGGGCGCGGAAACCAGCATCGTGATGCGGCCCGCGCACGCGCCGGCGCGCCCGCTCGGCTTTACGGTGCCCACGCACAGCGCGCGCCGCAATCTGATCGAAGTCGGCTCGCAGGTAACCGTGAGCCTGCTGGCCGAGGGCATACACCCCATGCCCTACGAAAACCTCGGCGACACCTGAGCGGCACTGCCGGCACTAGCGCACCGCACGGCGCGCCTCAGTCGTTCAGGCTGAAAAACCGCCGTATCAGGTTCAGCACGGAATCCTGATTGGGCCGCCCATGCGCGGGCCGCGTGGCCAATTCCTGCTTGAGCGTTTCGAGTTCCTGTTCGCGCTTGGTCAGGATGCCGGCGATTTCTTCCGCGATGACCGGGCGCGACTGGATGATGTCCTGAAACCCCGACTTGTCCAGCCGGTAACATTCGCAATCGCTGCGTGCGGTTACCGTGGCGCGGCGCGGCTCACCGGTGAGCAGTCCCATTTCGCCGAATACCGAACCGCCGTCCAGCGTGGTGAGCAGGCGCCGCGCGCCCTGGCCGGATTCCAGCCATACGTCGACCTGGCCATCGACCAGCAGATACAGCCAGTGCGCCACCGCGCCCTGGCGCGTAATCACGTCGCCGCGCGCGAACGGAGCGTAAATCAGGCGCTCGGCCACGGTGCTCAACTCTTCCTTGCTGAATGCGCCGAACAATTCCAGCGCCGCGAGCGCCTTGATGCGCCTGTCGACTTCACGCGCGCGCACGGCGGCACGGTGTTCCTCGTTCTCGCTGGTGAGCTTGATGCCAAATTCCGGCTCGGCGAGGCGTATGCCGGCACGCTGCAGGGCCGCGAAAACATGCTCGCGCACGGCCGAATCGGTGGGATCGTCCTTGCGCGGGTCGTTCATCCAGTAGCGCAGTGCATAGCGGCACCAGGTATTGCCGAATTCCATGAGTACGCAATTCGGCGCCGGATCGCGCACCAGGGCGTCGATTTCGGCATCCGCCAGGGCGCGCTCCACGGTGCGTATGACGCGCGCGGGCGCCACGCTGAATTCCACGTTGATCCAGATCCAGCGCCGCCAGCGCGGCCGCTCGTCGATGCGGTTGCCGATCACCGTGAATTTGCTCTTCATGAGCAAACTGTTCGGCACCACCACGGTTTCGCCGTTGCGCGTCTCGATGGCGGTGGA
>JAEUNN010000091.1 GCA_016791085.1 Rhodocyclaceae bacterium
GCCCCGCGACATAAGCTTCCTGGCCAGCCCCCGCTATGCCCATCAACTGGCCGATACGCGTGCCGGTGCGGTGATTCTGGGCGCCGCGGCGGCGGCCGCATGTGCGCGCCCGCACATCATC
Source organism: Rhodocyclaceae bacterium (assembly GCA_016791085.1). Lineage (GTDB taxonomy): Bacteria > Pseudomonadota > Gammaproteobacteria > Burkholderiales > Rhodocyclaceae > JAEUNM01. Next base: position 122 of record JAEUNN010000091.1, read on the forward strand.
GCAGACGATCCCTACCTGTACTTCGCGCGCGTTTCGCAACTGCTCAACCCGCCGCCTGTCGCGACACCCGGCGTACACGCCAGCGCCTTGTGCCAGGCACGTGAATTGGGCGCGGGCGCCAGCGTGGATGCGCACGCCTATGTCGGGCCGGATGCGGTGATCGGCGCCGGCGCCGTGATCGGGCCGGGCTGCTGGATAGGTGCGGGCGTCAGTGTGGGCGCGGACAGCCGTCTGGTGGCCAACGTTTCGGTTTATCCGGGCTGCCGCATAGGTCAACGCGCCCTCATCCATGCCGGGGCGGTGATCGGCGCGGACGGCTTCGGGTTTGCCCGCACGGCGCAAAAAAGCTGGGAGAAAATTCCCCAGGTTGGCATCGTGCTGGTCGGTGACGACGTGGAAATCGGCGCCAACACCAGCATAGACCGCGGCGCACTCGATGACACGATCATCGAGGACGGCGTGAAGCTGGACAACCAGATTCAGATCGGACATAACTGCGTGATCGGCGCGCACACTGCCATCGCGGGTTGCGTCGGGGTGGCCGGCAGCACGCGCATAGGCCGGCGCTGCCAAATCGGCGGTGCGGCCATGATACTCGGGCATCTCAGCATCGCCGACGATACGGTCATATCGGCCGGCAGCATGGTGGCAAAATCCATAACCCGGGCCGGACACTACACCGGCTGGGTGCCGGCTGCACCTCACGCAGACTGGCTGCGCAATTTCGCGCACATTCGCCATCTGGAGGAGATGGCGGACAAACTGCGCCGGCTGGAGTCGCGGCTGGCAGAACTGGAGAAAAAGGGTGACTGAAAGCGTCGTGGAATCCATGGATATCCATAAAATTCTCGAATACCTGCCGCACCGCTATCCTTTCCTGCTGCTCGACCGCGTGCTCGAACTGGAAGCCGGCAAGCGCATCCTGGCGCTCAAGAACGTGACCATG
>JAEUNN010000872.1 GCA_016791085.1 Rhodocyclaceae bacterium
AACGCATAGACGGCGCCAAGTCCCACGATGAGCGGCTTGACGCCCCACCGGTAGTGATCGGGCGAATTGCGATAGAACAGTTCCAGCATGACCAGGCCGATGATGCCCATGCACAAACCGCCGCCGAACCCAATGCGCGACAGTAGCGAAGGCGCGCCGAGTGGAATGGAACCGGCGATCTGCGCCGTGACCGCAACGGCCACCAACGCCGCAATCAGCGAAGCACCTGGCGAGCGGAATTCCAGGACTTTACGCAACGAGGGGACATGCTCCGGGTGCACGACCCAGGACGCAAGAAACAGCAGCCAGGCAGCCTGGCTGACGACTTCAAATATGTGCGCGCCCACCCACAACATGGGGTGCACAAAAATCAGGAAAGCGCTGATGCAGCCGGCCCAGAGGGCGGACGTAATGACGGCAACGACAATCAATAAGCCGCGGACGCTGCCTTCCCATCCGAGGCACAGCTGTAACGCAAAGATCGCGAAGGCGACGGCGGTGAGGCCGTACGACCAAACAACCAGGGTTGGCGAGAAGCTCTCCATTCGGTCATACCATATGACTTGTACGGCAACTGCCGGAATTGCGCGCGGCCGCCCGGTGGCTCAAGGGCGGCGCCGCGTCCGCCGTACCGCGCACCGGACGGGTTGCCCAGTCTGCGCGCATAACCTGCAATCGCCGGAACTTGAAAGCAACGGGCCGCCACATGGGGCGGCCCGGCGAAGAACCTGCCTGGGTGCCTGCTCAGCGCACGCCATCCCCGCTGATAACGACCCTGACAGTCTGGAAAAGTATCAGTATGTCGAGAAACAGCGAGTGGTTCTTGACATAGTACAGATCATACTGAAGCTTCTGAAATGCGTCGTCCACCGAGGCGCCGTAGGCATAGCGCACCTGGGCCCAACCCGTGATACCCGGCTTCACGCTGTGGCGGGTCATGTAGTAAGGAATCTGGCCGGACAACTGATCGACAAAGAACGGGCGCTCGGGACGCGGACCGACAAAACTCATGTCGCCTTTAAGCACGTTCACAATCTGCGGCAGCTCGTCGATGCGGGTGCGGCGGATGAACTTCCCTATGCGCGTAACGCGGCTATCATTGCTACCGGCCCAGCGCGGCTTGCCATCGGCTTCGGCGTCGGTGCGCATGCTGCGGAATTTGAGCACTTCGAAGGTACGGCCGCCCTTGCCGACGCGCTCCTGCCGATAGATCAGCGGGAAACCGCTTTCGATCACGATGAGCAAAGCGGTGAGCGCGATGATGGGCATGGTGATTAGCAGCAAAGCAAGACTTACGACCACGTCGAAAGACCGCTTCACGAAGCTGCGCGCCCAACCCTGGCGAAACCCCTCGCCGTAGATTAACCAGCTTGCGCGCAGCGATTCGACGCGAACCTGGCCGTACATGCGCTCAAAGAAGGTGGAAAGGTCGGTAACGCGCACACCGGCCAACTTGCACTCCAGCAATTGCTGCATGGGCAGGACACCGCCGCGACGCTCGCGCACGGCAACCACGATTTCGTCAATTTCAAACCGGCGCACCAGGTCCATGATCGATGCGCGCGAGCGAATCACCATGTCCTGCGGAACGGATACGTCGCCATCGGATTCGACCGGAAAGAAAGCTGCGATGCAGTGCGAGCCGGACCTGGAATTTTCAATCGCGTCACGCACGGCTGCAGCGTCGGTGCCGGTGCCGACTACCAATACGCGGCTCGCAAAGATTGACCCGTCGGTGGAGCGCGCGTAGGTTGCAGCACGCAGAACCAGAACGCTGCCCAACGCAAAACAGGTTGTCACACCCAGCACGCTTTCGTAGGAACCTACTTCGGGCAACAACTGAAAAATGAAATAGGCGACGGGAAACCCGACCAGGAATGCAAATACCACGCGACCCACAACCGCCGCAAAGCTTTGCTGCAGGTTCTTCTGGTAGAGCCCTAGCGCGGACATCAGGGTTGCCATGAGGGCGGAGAACAAAACGGCGGGCAACGCAACTGCCGCGAGCGAATGGCCGACATTGGGCGCCTGCAGCAGGATAGCGGTGATCACGACTGCGAAAAGCAGCAAGGTTTCGAGCGTTACGCGAAAAACCGTCAGTGAGGGCACGTAGTGGCTGAACAGCCTTACCATTTTTGACTCCTGGAAGTCCCTATTGCTTATTTTTTCGAACCGCTTTACAGCACGCGCTTGCGACTGTCTGCGCCGCAGAAACGGCGCAGACGCTTCAAGTAAACGCAGGCGACTGTGAAATCTGCAGACTGGTACCGGCCCTACGCACAAGCGACCGCAACTCGGACAAAATCATACATTCAGGGCCCAAAATCGTACGTGAAGCACTTCACGTGGGATTCAAGCCCGCCTTCCGTCCGTGACAAACCCGCGCCCGGCACAGCACGCGCCCCCAACTGCGTGCGGCACCTTCTCCAAATAAACCTGGATTTGCGCCACCCTTGCGGGCGGCTGGCGCACATCGCCCACGCTACCGAGTTCGCCCCGCGAGGCGCGCGACAATCGACCAAGCGCCGGCCAAAAAAGCGGGCACATTCAGCGGCACACCACGGCATCGCCCCATAGCGCCAAAACCCTTCGAGCGAGGCGGGGATTATAAAGGAGATCCACGTGCTTGCCTATAAGCCCGTGAGCGTTCTCCGGCACCGAGACAATTTTCGGCAAAGCACCACACGACGCGGCCGGCCTGCCAGGTTGCGCGCAGGCACCATCGAGGACTGGAGATGATCGGTAGCGCATTGGTCCGCGCGCACCGAAGGGACTAATGCGGCAGCGACAAAAAAGAGGCGCGACAGTTTGGCTCCGTGGAGGAGCTTGCTACTGGCTGAACTGCGCCGCGGCGATCGCGTAAAGACTCGTCATGCGCACCACCCGAGCGCACCACGACTACTCTTTCAATTATCTAGCCAAGCCCGCACGCATCCCGATCGACGCGGACGGGCACACGCGACAAGTCATGCCGATGCCATGGCGAGCAACGCGCGCCACATCGCTCACGACCAGGTTGTGCCGCGCCTCGAAAGTGGCCGCCAGGCGGATATCCGCGACCAGCAGCCAAGGGCCTTACAGATCAGCCCAACTTGCCCTCGACGAAGGCCACGAGAGTACCGACCGTTGCAAATGCCGAACCGTCGATTTCATCGTCGCCGATCGTGAAGTCGAAGC
>JAEUNN010001114.1 GCA_016791085.1 Rhodocyclaceae bacterium
AGGCGCCAGCGCTGGGGGCGCGGGCGTCCCGCCCGCGGATCAGCCCTCCCGGCACGGAATGCAGGCGCGACGCCCCGGTCCCTGGTCGATGCGCTCCACGCAGTATTCAGACACGCCGGCGGCGCGGGCCTGACCCGCGACGCCTTGCCCCACCGCCGCGCCCTGGCCGGCGGTCCCGACACCCATCCGCCTACACGAGAGGAGTGACCATGGCAGACACCCAACCGGCCCCGCAAGACGGCCGCAAAGACAATCCGTTCCGCGCCGTCGGCCTGCTGTTTGCGGCCGTGCGCACCTCGCTGGAAGGCGTCAAGAACCCCGGGCAGGCGCCGCGCTGGGTGCGCATCGTGCGCGTGCGCGAATTTGTCGATCCGGACACCGGCGACGCCGACGCCATCGCCAAGGGCGTGATGGCCGCCATGGGCGGGTTCGGCGAAGCGCTGGCGCAAATCACGCGCTTCACGCTGACCGCCTACGACCTGCTGCTGCAGGGCGACGCCGCCAAGGCCCTGGTCGAAGTGTCGGCCGATTTCGTCAAGACCGCGACCAGCAAGGAATTCATCAACGCGCTGGAAGTCGCGGTCGGCCAGCCCGAAAGCGCGTCCAGCCCGCTCGCGCCGGTTGCCAACGTCGTGGACACCATCGTGAAAATCGCCGACAAGGTGCCGGAACCGGAAGATTTGGCCGCGATAGGCAAAGAACTGTTCGGCCTCCTGGCCGTGGAACTGCTGGATCTGAACGACAGCAAGCTAGACAAGACCACCGAAGCGCACGTCGATATCGCCAAGACCGGCAAACTTCGGCTCATACAATGGGGTTTCGACCAGAGCTTCAAGATTTACCACGTGGGCCAGAACCCGGTCGAAATTTCGCGTCTGGGCAGCCGCCGCGTCTGGCAGGCCGCCAATGCCATGTTGCCGGCGCGCGCGGTGGGCAAGTGGGGCGATGCGCCCGCGGTCGAAGAGGTGTATTCGCTGAATTTCGGCGACGCCAAGGCCGGCGTGGATGTGCAGGAAGTCAATAACCTGCTGGAAGGGCTGGGCTATGCGCTGCCCGCGGTGGCCGACAAGAAGGTGTTCGACGACAAACTGGCCGCGCGCCTGCGCCGCTTCCAGGTGATCAACGGCCTCAAGATTACCGGCGCGCTGGATAATTCCACGCTGAACCGGCTTATCCACCTCGACTATGAAGCCAAGGGCTTGAAGCGCGCCAAGCCGTTTCGCGCGCGTGACCTGCCGCAAGGTTTCGACGACAGCAAGAACCCGGCATGAGCGACCCCATCGCCGTGATCCGCGCCATCGTGCGCGACGAGCTGCAGGCGCTGCGCCTGGGCGACCTCGCGCTCGTGACCAGCGTGTTCGCGCACAGTGGCGAGGATGACGGCAACAATTACGAATGCAGCGTGAAACTGCGCGAATCCGACCTGGAATTGCGCAAAGTTCCTATCGCCACGCCGCACGTGGGCATGGTGAGCGCGCCGCAGGTGGGCGACCTGGTGTATGTGAGCTATGTCGGCGGCGACCCCAACCGCCCCATCGTGATCGGCCGGCTGTATTCGGAAAAGGCCAATCCGCCGCTGCATGAAGAAAACGAGTGGCGTGTCGAAGCGCCGCTCAAGGGGCCGTCCTCGTTTGCCATAGACAAGGACGCCGCGCTGGTGCTCACGGCCGGCAAAACCGTGCTGACCCTCAAAAAGGACGGCAATGTCGAACTGGCCGGCGAAGCCGACGTGACGCTGCAGGTCAAGGGCAAGGTGGAATTGAAGGGCGAAGCCGATCTGAACATCGAAGTGCAGGGCAAGGTGGCAGTCAAATGCACCGACTGCAAAATCGACGCCTCGGGCAATATCGATCTGGGCGACGGCGGTTCCGGCGTGATTACCGAAAAAAGCCACAAGTGCTACTACACCGGCAAGGCGCTGGTGCCTTCGCAAACCGTGAAGGCCAAAGGATGAGCGCGCGCGCCTTGCCATGGAGGCAGGCGTGATGCCGGCCCCCGCCGCATCCCAGCTGGAAGGCCCGGCCAATGGCTTCGTCAAGGGCGCCGGCATACTGGGCGAGGACGGGCCGGGCCTGGCCAAGGCCATGGCCGACGCCACCGGACTGGCGCTCACGCTATTCCTGTCCATGGCCATGGTGATGCCGGGCATACCCGCCGCGGTCGACCCCATCTCGGGCAGCGGCGCCACGGGCGGGCCGGGCCTGTTCATGCCGCCGCCGGCCGGCGGCCCGGGCGCGCAACAACTGGAAGGGCCGGTACAAGGTTTTCTGTCCGGCCAGGGCCTGCGCGGCGAAGATGCCGGCGCGCTGGCCAAGGTGATCGCCGCCACGCTGGGCCAGGCCGTGCAGCTATTCACGGCGCAGGCGCAGGTGGCGCCCGGCATAGCCGTGGCCGGGTTCGTGACCGCCGCGCCTGGGCTGTTGATCCCCGTGCCGCTGGCGTCCACGCTGGAAAATCTGGCCAAGGGCTTTTTGCAGCAGAACGGCCTGCGCGGCGACGACGCGCCGAAAATCGCGCAGGCCCTGTCCCAGGTGATAGACCTGGGTTTCACGATGTTCGCCGGTCAGGCCATGGTGTCGCCCGGCATAGCTTGCCCGCCCGGCGCCAGCGCCGCGCCGGGCCGCCTGATGTGAGCGCGCGCATGGCCAGCGACCCCTACGGCACCGACCTGCGCCTGGTATTCGGCCCCGGCGAGCGCGTCGATCTGGCGCCAGGCAGCGGCGACCTGGATACCGTGTCGGGCCTGGATAACCTCGTGCAGGCGCTCACCTTGTGCCTGCTGGTGGACCGCGGCGAATTGTCGGGCCTGGCCCACCCGCGCTACGGCAGCCGCATACGCGACCTGCTGGGCCAAACCCTGGATCGCGCCAACCTCGAACTGCTGCGCCGTTACGTGCGCCAGGCCTTGTTGCAGGACGTGCGCGTGGCCGAAGTGCTGCAGGTGCGGGTAACGCCGCGCCTGGATGCGCGCGAAGCCGTGGACGTGGCCGCGCGCGTGCGCGCCGTCGCAGGCGGCGAACTGAACCTGCAGGTCACCATAGGCGAATGAAACAACGGTCCCCCATGCGCGCGCGCAATTGCCTCCCCAGCCCACACATTTCCGTCCTCTGACCAAGATGCCCGCCGACATCCGTCCCGCATTCAGCAAGAAGGACTTTTCCACCCTCGTGGCCGACCTGCTCGCGCACGCGCGCGACGCCAGCGGCGGCCGCACGCCGCTTACCGATTCCAGCGAAGGCAGCGTGGTGCGCACGCTCATGGAAGCGTTCGCGCGCGAACTGGCGCAGTGTTACGAACAGATGGACGTGGTATGGCGCTATGCCTACCTGGATAGCGCCGACGGCGCCGCGCTCGATAACGTGGTGGCGCTGCTGGGGCTCACGCGGCGGCGCGCCGGTCACCTGGAAGGCGCGGTGCAATTCACGCGCGCCCAGCCGGCGCCCGAGGACATACACATTCCGGCCGGCACCTTGTTGTCGGGGCGCGACGCGCCGCTCGCCGCGACCACCGAACATGCCGTGCTGGCCAAGGGCGAGCGCATCGTGGCCGCGCCCGTGCGGGCCGTGGAGGCGGGCGGCGACCCGGTGCCGGCCGGACGCCTGAACGTGATGCCGCGCCCGCTGGCCGGCATAGATGGCGTCACCAACCCGGCCGACCTGATATTGCGCCAGCGCGAAGAAACCGACGCCGAATTGCGCGAACGCACGCGCCGCGCATTGCGCGCGGCGGCCACCGGCACGGTCGACGCGCTGGCCGAGGCGGTGCGCTCTTTCGGCCTCAAGGAAGTGCAGGTGCTGGAAAATCCGGACGGCGCGGCCGGCCGCGTGAAGGTGCTCATAGGCGATACCGACCTGCCGGACGATTTGCTCGAACAGGTCAGGAACCGCGTGGACGAAGTGCGCCCGGCCGGCATACTGGTATCGACCGGGCCGGCCGCGCGCGTGTGGGTGCAGGTGACGGCCACGCTGGAATTGAACGCCGATTTGCCGGACGAACAGCGCAAGGCCATAGAAACCGAACTGTCCGCCGCCGTGGCTGCATATTTCGACGCGCTCAAGGTGGGCGAAGCCGCGCGCGCGGCAAAATTGCGCTCGATACTGGCCGCCCATGCCGCCGTGGTGGCCGTGCACGACACGCCCGGCTATCGCCTCATGAAGCCTTTTGCCTACCAGGACGGCGCCATGCAGGACGCCGAATACAAATACCTGCGCGCGAGCGGCGACCTCATCGTGGCGCCCGACGAGCGCCTGGGCCTCTATGTGCAGTTGCTGCCCACGCGCATTTCCATGGAACCGCCCAAACTGAATCTGTGGGCCGACCTGCGCATCACCGTGAGCGCCGGGTATGACGCCGAGCCGCTGCGTCCGGCGCTGTTGTCGGCCATCAACGGCGTGTTCGACGCGGCGCAAAAAGCCGTCGATGGCGGCCAGCAAGCCGCCATTGCCTACGACGCGCTGGCCGCCGCGGTGGCCGGTGTGCTCAAGAACAAGCTCGTGAAATTCGCCGCCACCCTGGTGCATGAGCGCGACGGCCGCGCGCAGGAATTGCAGGCGGCCGGCGCGGCCGAGCCGCTGGGCAGCCGCGAACAGGTGCTGGTGCGCAATTTCGTGCTGCGCGCGGAGACGGCCTGATGGCGGATGCCGCGAAACGTCTGGCCGCCCTGCTGGACCTGCTGCCGCGCGTCTACACCGCGCAGCCGCGCGGCAGCCGCGTCGGCAGCTTGCTGCAGGCCATGGCCGCCAGCCTGGCCGAGGTCGATGCCGACCTCACGCGCGTGCTGCACGACCGCTGGGTGGGCCTGGCCAATGCCACGCCCGGTGCGGATTCCGGCGCCAGCGCGCTGGAGCGGCTCGGTGCGGCGATGCAGATCCAGCGCCTCGCGCCGCGCCTCACGCACGACCGCTGGCAGCGCGAAACCGACGGCAGCATCACGGTCAAATTCGTGTCGGCGCGCCAGCTCGCGGACGGCGTGGCGCGGCTGCTCGGTTCGCGCGACGCGCTGGCGGCATTGGAGGCGGCTTTTCCGGACCTCGATTTCACGCTGTCGGCAGACGGCCAGAACCTGGGCGTGCGGCGCGCGCTGGCCTGGGAACCCGGCGAGCCGGATGCGCTGGAACAATTTCTGCCCGCGCTGTTGCCCGAAGATGCGCAGGCCTACCGCGCGCGCATCCAGATTACCGCCACGATATTGCGCCAGGGCCTGACCAGTCCGCGCGCGCTGTTGTCGCTGGCCATGGCCTGTCTGGGCACCGAGCCGTGCAGCGAACTGGTGCGGCGCGCCGACACCTGGATCGCGCGCGGCGTGCCGCTGGGCACGCGGCGCCGCTGCGCGGTGTGCCAGGGCAAAAGCCGCGGGCCTTGCCCCAACGCCGCGGCTGCGCCGGTGGATGCCGAACTGACCGAAAACCCGCCGCAGGAGGCGGGCGCCCAGCAGCGCCGGCTGCCGCCGCGGCGCCTGTTCATGGTCACCAACTGGAGCCTGTGTGCGGACCGCCCGCGCGTCACCCTGTACGGCGCCGACCGCGCGCTGGCCTATCCGGCGCTGCAAAGCCGCAGCACCGGCGAAATACTGCTGTATGCCGGCACGCTCAAACCCGGCGAGGCGCTGGAACTGTATCCGCAGGTCGAAGCCCATCTGGTGGCGGCTTTCGACGGCTGGGACGCACCCGCGCACCATGGCTGGCTGGCGCAACATCCGCGCGGGCGCGCGCTGTTGCGCGGCGCGGACGGCCACGCGCGCGAAGTCGGCGATTTCGTGTTCCACCTGCGCGGCGACCGTTTCGACGACGCCCTGTCCACCTTCGGCGGCCCCGGCCGGCCCGAAGGCATGCGCCTGGGCCAGCTCGAACAGGTGGTGCGCACGCCGCTCGTACAGCCCGGCGACAACGAGTGGATGCTGCTGACTTTCGCCAAGCCCGACGCGGTATTCGACGACGACACCTCGCGTTTCGCCGCGCACGACGCGCTCGACGGCACGCGCTATGCGCTGGTGGATGCGTCCGGCGGCGGCGGCTTCCTGGAAACTTTGCTGAAGTCGATTTCCGGCAGCAATACCGGCGGCGAAAACCAGGAAAGCACCGAAGCGCTGGTCCAGCTCGACCTGGATTTGCACTGGGTGGCGCGCCCGCCCGCAAGTTTCAGAATGCGCATACCGAAAAACGGCTGGGTCCGGCGCGCCGAACTGCGCGGCGGGCTGGACCTGGTGCGCCAGGAACTGGACCGCGCGCGTGCCGCCGGTGTGCATGCCGCGCTGGATTTTCCGCAGCCGCTGCAGCGCGAAAACCATGCCGTGGCCGAACGCTATGCGATGCAACTGCAACTGGTGACGCGCGAAGACGCCGCGCCGGCGGCCGGCGAACTGCAATTCGCAGCGCGCGCGGCTTACCGCGAAACCCACGACAGCGAGGACGGGCGCCTGACTTTCAGTGCCCGCTTCGACAGCACGCGCTTCGACGGCGCGCGGGTGCAATGAAGCACACAATTTCAACGCCCGGCAGGCGGCCCGCCTTGCCGCCCGACAATTCCAACCGAAACACGGAGACCCGGCCATGGGCATGACCGAACACCACAGCACGAGCGGCCGCCTCACGCTCGAATTGCACGACGCGGCGGGGCGCCTGGTGGCGCGCCGGCGCGCCGACAATCTGATCACCACCGCCGGCCGGCGCCTGCTGGCGCAGCTATTCACGGGCCAGGCGCAGGGCCCGGCGCTGGCCATCGCGGTGGGCTCGGCCGCCACGGCGCCCAAGCCCGAAGACAGTGCGCTCGGCAGCCGCGTCGATGCGGCGCCGGCCGCCATCACCAAAATGGACGTACTGGTGCAGGACGGCGTGCCGCGCGTGCTGGCCAGCGTGTCCGCCACCTTTCCGGCCGGCGGCGGCGCGGCTCAGGCGCTGCAGGAAGCCGGCATAGAAATCACGCTGCCCGGCCAGGCCCCGGTGCTCTATAACCACGTGAGTTTTCCGGTCATCACGCGCGCCGGCAATCTCGCCATGACGCTTACCTGGGAGGTGTATTTCTGATGGCCGACCGTCCGCAACCCTATGTCAAAAAAGACCCCGGCGACATCATGCTCGCCGCGGACTGGAACGAAATCCAGGTGCGCGCGCGCGAGGACGTGGCGGCCGTGGGTGCCAGTCTGGCCGCGCACGACCACAGCGACCGTCCGCTCGCGCGTGCCGCCATCGCGCCCAATGCCATAGATGGCAGCCGCGTGGACCCGGCCGCGGCGCTCAAGGTGACCGGGCTGGAATCCAAAACCCTCAAAATTACCGGCAAGTCGCAACTGGGCGACCTGGATGCCGCGGCGGCGCGCTTTGCCGGCAGCAAATTTGCCGCGCTGGGCGACGCCAGCGTGGCCGGCAACCTGGCGCTGGGCGGCGACACGCCGGAAAACGCGGAAAACTGGAACCGCGTGCTCGACGTGTTGGGCACCGACCACGCCAAACTGTCGGTGCGCGGCGGCGGCGTGGACGCGCGCGTCATGGCCCACGGCAGCGGCATTTACAACGCCCCGGCCGGCATGGCGGTGGGCACGCGCAGCAACCATCCGCTCAGTTTTACCGTGGCGGGCGCGACGCGCGCCACGCTGCAACTGGTGGATAGCCGGCCGGTGCTGGACCTGTTCATGGACACCAACCCGATACGCCTGTCCACGCGCTGGAGCGGTTTTCCCGACCCGCGCACGAACGGCGCCGAAATCGCCAACGACACCGAAACCTATAAAACGCTCATGATCATCGGCAACAAGTCGGCCGGTGACGTGCGCCGCGTGGCGGTGTGGGACAGGCTGGACGTGAATGGCACGCTGTTCGTGAGCGCGGCGCTCACGGCCAACGGCGGCATGGTGTTCGAAAACCCGGTCGGCGCGCATTTGAACCGCGACGGCGCGCTCTACCGTTTTTCCGACGGCCAGTGCTACCTGACCGTGGACGACAATCTGTACATCCGCGACAGCACCGGCCCGGTACATATGCATTTCGACACCAAGAACGGCATATTGCGCGCCAGCAAGCTGCGCCTGGGCGACAAGTGGCTGCTGTCCGGCGTGGGCGACGCGGAAGCCAACGACGACTGGCTGCGCCTGAAAAACGCCGGGTCGCCGCGCGACTATTACGGCGGCTTCGCGGCGTCCAAACTGTGGTCCACGGCCGGGCAGATCGGCTCGGACGCGCGCATGAAACAGGACATCGCGCCCATCGCCGCGGCGCTATCCAAGCTGCGCGCGCTGCGCGGCGTGCAATTCAACTGGAAGCCGGAATACGGCCAGGGCCGCCAGGCCGGCATGGTGGCGCAGGAAGTGCAGGCCGTGCTGCCCGAGGCGGTGGCGCCGGGGCCTAACGGTTTGCTCGGCATATCCTATTCCGGCGTGGTGGCGCTGTTGGTGCAGGCGGTGAACGAACAGCAGGCGCTGCTGGAGCAATTGCTCGCGGCGCCGGGCAATCCAGCCGCGGACGGCTCGCAACATGGCTGAACGTCCGGAACCTTATGTCCGGCGCGGCGCCGGCGACCTCATACGCGCGGACGACTGGAACGAAGTCCAGGTGCGCGCGCAGGAAGCGCTGCAGGCGCACGACCACAGCGGCGGCGCCAAAGCGGCGCCCATAGGCCGCGCCGGCATCGCGCCCAATGCCATAGACGGCAGCCGCATCGATGCGGCCGCCAGCGTGAAAGTCGCCGCGCTCGAAGTTACCGGCCCGCTCAAAGTCAATGCGCGCCAAATCCTGCAGGAAATCGACGCGCTCACGGCCGGCCTGGCGGGCAGCCCGGAGCGCGATTTCGCGGCGCGCAACCTGGCCGTGTCGGGCCGCCTGAGCATGAATGCCGGCGCCATCCTGGCCAGCACGGGCAATACCGACGACGCCGGATTCACCTTTTCCAAAAACCCCGGCGGCGGTGGCGGCGATGCCGCCTGGCTGCGCTATTACCCGCGCGCGGGCGAGTCCTGCACGCTGGAACTGGGCATCGCCAACGACGCCGCCGACCACATCGCGCTCATGCCCTCGGGCTTCGTGGGCATAGGCACGCGCGATCCCAGGCGCAAGCTGCATGTGGAAGCCACCGAAATCCACAGCGGCGGCAACGTCGCCGGCTATTCGTTCGCGAACCGCGAAAGCGGCGATTTCGTCGAGGACGGCGGCAACGGCAAGCGCTGGGTGTGGTATGCCTCCAGCGGCACGGCGCGGCTGTGGTCTTCGCGCGACCTCATGTGGCTGGATAACGAGGGCAACCTGGGCCTGGCCGGCCGCGTGCGCTCGGCCAATGCCGCGGCGCAGGCGGCGGCCAGCGACCACGTGATGACCATCAACCCGGCCTGGACCAACATGCCCGGCATGAGCTTGAGCGTGAGCACCGGCGCCGGCACGGCATTCGTGATGTTCAAGACCGGCGGCGTGCAGGGCGTGGGGCAGGCCACCATACGCGGGCATTTCCGCCTGCTCATCGATGGCGCCCAGCACGCCTATTGCGAACAGGAATTTCACAACAACGGCTGGGAATTGCGCGACGTAAGCCTGTTCGCACTGCCTGCGCTGGCGGCCGGCAGTCACCAGATCGTGGTGCAATGGCGCAGCGACGGCCAGCAGGTGCATGCGAGCTGGTACGGCGACACGCGGCAAATCATTTGCCTGGAACTATGAAGCCGGCGCCCGCCGCAGCCGTGCCGGGCGCTGGACCACAACACAGGGGAACGGGTTAGCAATGCGCGACAACCTCGAAAAACGTCTCGCCGAATTGCGCGAGGAATACGCTTCCGGCACCCAGGTGCTGGCCGAATTGCGCAAAAAACAGGACGAAGTGCAGGCCACGCTGTTGCGCATCAGCGGCGCCATCCAGGTGCTGGAAGAACTGCTGGGCGACACTCAGGGCGGTGGCGGCTAGACGTGGCGGCACCGCAACTATTGCTGGCCGGCGGCCAGAATGCGGCCGGTCAGTCGCTCGCCGCCGAGCGCGCCGGCAGCGCGCTGGTGCTGCAGCTGCCGGCCGCCGGCAAGCTCGAACGTGCGCGCCTGCAACTGGCCGCGGCCAGCGAAGCCAGGGCCGCGCTGACCGGCACGCGCGCCTTGTCCGATGCGGGCCAGCTCGCCGCGGGCACGAGCGCGCGCCAGATCAATGTCGAATGGGATCGCGAAGTCGCACTCTGCGGCATACGTCTGGATGCCGCCAGCCCGCCCGCCAATGGCGCCGCGGCGCGCATCAAGGTATGCACCAATGGCGTGTGGCTGCCGCTCGCGCCCATGGACACCGTGAAAGCCGGCGCCGAACAGGCGTTTTCGCCGGTCGCCGCGAGCAAGCTCGCGGCCGAAATGCTGGTGCTGCAAAAGCTCAACGATGCCGGCGTGACGGTGGCGCTGCCCGGCGGCGTGAATGTGACCGGCGTGGCGCTCACGGCGACGGCCCAGCCCTGCCATGTCAGTGTCGCGGTCGCCGACGATCCGCCGTTCTGGACCTGGGCCGGCCCGCTGCCGGCGACGGCGGTCGAGGTGGATGGCCTGGCGCGTGCCGTGAACCGCTACCTGAGCGAACACCCGGACGCCACGCGGGTGCCGCTGCGGCTGGCTGCCGCGGCCACGGCGCAGGTAAAGATCGCGTTGTTCGACGCGGCCCAGGTCGCGCCGCCCGAGCCCAAGCCGGGCGGCGGCACGGGTGGCGGCACGGGCGGCGGCAGTGGCGGCACGGGCACCAGGCCGCCGCGTCCGGAAACCGATTACCTGGTGCCTGCGGCGCCGGCCACCCAGCTCGCGCAATGGTGCGCGCCGCGCCATGCGCTGGCGCAGCGCTTCGCGGCGCTGCCGGCCGGCGGCCAGCTATCCAGCCTGGCGCTTTATTTGCGCGTGCTGGCGGATTTTGCCGCGGTGCTGGAAATACGCCCCGATTACGCCGGCCAGCCCGGCCCGCAAGCTTTGCCCGGTGCGCGCTTCGAACTGGCCGCGCCGCTGCCGGCCGATGCCGTCTGGACCGGGCTGGTGCTGGACCAGCCGCTGGCGCTGGACGCCGCCTGGTGGCTCATATGCACGGCCACGCGCGGCGAGGCGCTGTGGTATGCCGACGCCGCCGCGCCGCCCGCGGCCGGGCCCTGTTGCGCCGCCAGCGCGGGCGGCCCCTGGCTGCCGGCCGCGGCCGCCGCGCCCTCCGGCTGGCTGCAGGCGCGCCTGCGCCTGGCCGCGCCGGCCGCGCAAACGCTTTGAGGGCGCCATGCTGACACTGCTGGAAACCATGTTGTTGCACGCGCTGGAAGCCGCGCTGCCGGGCCAGGACATTAAAACCGGGCCGGGCGCCGCCGCGCCGGCCGCGGGGACGGCGCGGGTGGCCGTATGCGCCGCCGGACTGGAGCGCCCGGCGCTGCTGGCGGCCGCTCCGCCGGCCGACAGCACGCGCACGCGCGCCCAGCTTTGCACCTTGCTGACGCTTGCCGCCGACGCCGGCAATGGCCGCACGGCCACGCTGCCGGATGGCGCGGCCGGCCGCGTTTCGGAAATTTGCGACAACAACGGCCGCATGTTGCGCCCCGGCGACCACTATAGTGTCGAAGCGCGCAAAATCCTGTTCCTGTCCGCGCCGGCGTGGCCGCTATCGGTGCTGCTGGCCAACGGCCCGGCGCGCGGTTATGCCGATCGCGACAATTGCCGCGGCGAAGTCGGCCTTTCCGTCTGGGCCGCGGATGCCGCCGCGGCGGACCGCCTCATGGGCAGCGCCTTGCCCGCGCTGCTGGCCGCGCTGGATGGCCGCGACATGCTGGATTTGACCGCCGCGGCCGGATTCCGCCTGCGTTTGTTGCGGCCGC
The DNA here is from genome assembly GCA_016791085.1 of Rhodocyclaceae bacterium. GTDB lineage: Bacteria > Pseudomonadota > Gammaproteobacteria > Burkholderiales > Rhodocyclaceae > JAEUNM01. The sequence goes on from JAEUNN010001114.1 coordinate 11,783, forward strand.
GCCTGGATTTGGCGGCATTCGAGCGCAGCGCCCCGGCGGCCGGTGTGGCGCTGTGCCACGCGCGGCTGGTATTGGGCGGGGAACTCGAAATTCACCTCGGCCTGGGGGCGCCGGAGCCCGAGGGCACGATAGAAAGCATCGAATATGCATGGCAAACGTCCACGCCTGATTGAACTCGCGCTCTTCGCGGCGGGCTGTAGCGCCGCCTGTGCGGGCGCACAAACCGTCGCCGACGCGGACGCCGGCGAGCGCCTGCAATGGCGCGCCCAATTGGGCTGGCCGCAGGCCTGCGACGACGCCTTCGTGCCGCCGGAACCCGATTACGGCGGCGTGGTGGTGTATGCGCTCGATGGCGGCGCGCGCCTGGTCGAAGTAAGTTGTGCCCTGGGCGCCTATCAGGGTGCGCACCGCTACTACCTGCTGGGCGCGCCGGGCAGCGCACCGGTCGCCCTGCGCTTCCGCGTGCTGATCGCGCAACGCGGCGCGCTGCGGCGCGAGCCGGCCGACGAGTTGTGGGGCGATGCCGAAATCGACGCGGCCGCCGCCACGCTCACGATTACCAATCGCTACCGCGCGGGCGGCGATTGCGGCACTTATGTGCAATACCGCATCGCCGCGCAGCCCGAAGTGCTGGTCGCGCGCGCCAAGGCGGCCTGCGACGGCAAAAGCGGCGGCGGGCCCGAGCACTGGCCTGCGCTGCAGGTCGATTGAGCGCCAGCTTGCGGCGCCGGCCCCGGCCATGGCGCTGCACCCCGTGCCGCGCCGCACTGCCGGCGTGACATGTTCGTTAGCTGCATGCAGCCCGGCCTGTGTTAAGTTGCGGCACAGGCTGCCGCCGATCGACGACTCCAATAATGCTCAAAATTCGTACCGCGCAAATGCGCGCGATGGAACGTGCCGTCGCTGCCGAATTTGCCGAACAGATCGCCACGCATCTGTTCGAATTTGCCCCGCAGCATTGCCGTGCGCTGGGCCGCGCGCGCGTGGTGTCCATCGCCCGGGACGGCATCGCGCGGGCGCGCGCCTGTGGCTTCGAGCGGCGCGGCGAAGTGCAATTGTTCGTGGACCTCGTGTTCCTGTTCGGCAGCGCTTTCGACAGCGATCCGCAATACCACTGGCTGCACAGGTTCCTCGATGACTCGCAGTCTGACGCGGCCGCGCGCGCCGATGCCTTGCACGCCGCGGCCATGGATTACATAGAAAAGGTTGCCGGTCTGGACCGCGCCGCCTATCGCGAAGCCATGGCGCGCGCGCAGCAGCTCGATTTCGACCGCCTCGCGCCGGACATGGACGCGCAGGCCATGGGCATGCGCTATTTCCGCCATGTGTCGCCGGCCAAGCTGGGGTATGTCGGCGAACCGGCGCTCAGTGCGCTCATCGCGCACGCCGCGGCCAGCGCGCAAAAGCTGGGCGCCAGCAGCGGCGCCAGCACTTTCCGCCTGGCCGCGCTCATGTTCGTGCTGGGACATGGCGTGCTGGAGGACGCGCAATACCCCTGGGTGGCGGACCTGCTCGCCGACGGCGAAGGCATGAGCGCCGACGAGCGCATCGCGCGCATCCCGTCGCGCGCGTTCGCCTATCTCAGGGCCGCCATGCGCGGCGCGGAGGGCTGACCATGTGCATGGGCGGCAGCGGCAACCCGGACAAACCCAAGGACAAGAAAAAGGTGAGCGGCGCGTCCGTGCCCTGTCCCGGCAAATTGCCGGCCGACGTGGATTCGGCGCCGAAAGAAATCAAACTGCCGTCTTCGGTGGACAAGGATTTCAAGAAGCAATACAGCGACAGCTTTCCGCAGGGCAAGAGCCAGGAACACGGCGGCACGCTGGTCACCGACAGCAGCGGCGAATTGAAGCTCATCAACGTCGGGTCGGGCGAATCCGGCGCGTTCCAGCCCAACCGCCAGGTCGGTGCCGACGAAACCATAGTCGGCACCATGCATACCCACCCCTACGACAAATCCGAAGGCGGCCACAAAGGCGTCAGTTTCAGCGGGGCCGACCTGGGCTATGCCCACTATTACAAAGAACCCATCTATGTCGATGCGGGCAACAAACAGTTCATGATCATGCCCACCGATGCCACGCCCAAAGATTTGGACTGGCAGAAGCTCGACGACGAATGGAACGAGTCGTTCAAGCAAAAGCGCCAGGGCGGCCAGAGCATGCAGGACGCGAGTTCCGAAGCCACCACCGAAATGGCCCGCAAATACGACATGGCGTATTACGAGGGCAAGGACGGCAAACTAAAACGCCAATGAAACCAGCCATCGCGGGCCGCCGCGCACGAGCTGCGGCGCGCGCCGCCACACCAGCGAACAGCGCAACATGAGCCACTTACCCGCCAACTTTTACGGAGCCACGCTGCGCAGCGTGGAAGCCACGCAGATCGTCGTGATTGCCTGGACCCAGCCGGAAGTCGTGGAAATCGCCGCGCACACCCGCACGGCCGAACCCGCGCTGGTGTTCGCGCGCACCTGGGAGGGCGCGCCCAGGGGCGCGGCGCAGGCGCAGGCGGCGCTGGCGCAGGCGGTGACCGAACCCGAAAACCTGGGCGAAGAGTTGCGCCTGGAACTGCAACTGGGCGGCAAGCCGCACGGCCAGCACAGTTGGGCGCGCGCGGACGCCACGCCGGCCCTGGCCGCCGCGCAGGCCGAACTCGAGCGCATTTCGCACCGCCACTACCTGGAAGCCGATGCCTGGCTGCAGGGCGGCCGGCTGCGGCTTGCCAAAGCCGATCTGGCGCGCGCCAGCACGGCATTCCAGCGCGGCATCGCCATCCTGGGCCGGCGCCACCG
>JAEUNN010000887.1 GCA_016791085.1 Rhodocyclaceae bacterium
CGTGGCGCGCTATCCGGTTACGAACATCCAGTACCAAACTTTCATAGCTGCCGGCGGCTACGCGGACGAGCGCTGGTGGAAAGATCTGGTGAAACCCGAGCCGCAGCCGTCGCGCTGGCCGCAACCCAACCGCCCGAAAACCAACGTCGATTGGTACGAGGCGACCGCTTTCTGCCGCTGGCTCAGCGCGCAATTCGGGTATGAAATCCGCTTGCCCACCGAATTTGAGTGGGAAAAGGCGGCACGCGGTCAGAACGGCCGCATCTGGCCCTGGGGCAATGAATTTCGTTCCGGGCACGCGAACATCGATGAAACTTGGGGTCAAAAAGGACCGTGGTACCTGAAGCAGACCACCGCCGTTGGCGTGTTTCCGCAAGACGCGTCGGAGTTCGGCGTCGTGGACATGGCTGGCAATGTCTGGGAATGGTGCGCGAACAAGCACGAGATACCCGAATTTACTGGAGCGGACCGGTCGGGCGATGGGCGCGCGTTGCGCGGCGGCTCGTGGCGCTACAATCCGGGCTACGCGCGCGCGGACGTCCGCCACAGGAGCGATCCCGGCGGCCGGAACCTCGACGCCGGTTTCCGCTTGTTTTCGTCTGCCCCCATTTTTTGATTTGCTGCACGCTGACGACCGCCGCGTAGCGGCGGTCGACGTTTTATAATTTTTGCGCTGGTTTGCCAGTGGGGTGCCCCGGTATCGAGGGCGCGCGTTGCGCGGCGGCTCGTGGAACAACAATCCGGACAACGCGCGCGCGGACAACCGCAACAGGAACGATCCCGGCAACCGGAACAACAACGCCGGTTTCCGCTTGTTTTCGTCTGCCCACATTGCCACGGGCGTTCAAACGCCGGGAGCGTCGACCACGGTTGGCGTTACGCGAGAATGTCCGTTTTAATGGCGCGGGTGCATCCCGTCCGCACGCAATGCGTCGGGCGCATAGCGAACCCGGAACGCCCCGGGGTTATCACGACTCCGGGGCATTCCGCTTGATCGCTTCCTGCTTGATCCAACCGCCCAGCAGCCGGCCGATTTCGGTAACCTGCCGGCTCACATGCTCATACTGGCTTTCGTTGATCCAGTATGTAAACATTTCGACACCAACCGGCGCATGAGAAAAGCGGATCGGTATCCGCTGTTCGGGAAAAACAAAGCACTACCGACCGGACAGAATGCCTCTCCCATTTGCGCGGCGGCAAATATTCGCCGCCACCATGCGGCGGATTGCGCCTTCGGCTTATCCGCCCTACCAGTATGTCTTTCTCCGGCGCATGTGGGGAGTTTGGCGTAGGATAGGCGAGGCGACACGTTTGCGCCCGGAGTGGGGAAAACTGCGGGGTGGTGCCGGGCCGCCATCCAAAGTGGCTACCCGCTCCCACTTGAAAGCATTCAACCTGGTTGCGCTACCCAAATGCCTGACTACCGTCGCAATCGGGTTCCCGGCGGAACTTATTTTTTCACGGTTAACCTGTTGGAGCGTCGGCGCTCGCTATTGACCGAACATATCGATGCGCTCCGGCTTGCGGTGGCCAAGGTAAAAGCCGCGCGCCCGTTTCATATCGACGCATGGGTTGTTTTGCCCGATCACATTCATGCTGTCTGGACCCTTCCGGCGCAGGACTGCGATTATTCCGCGCGCTGGAAAGACATCAAGACCGAGTTCACCAAGGCAATTCCGAAAACCGAAACCCTGTCGCCGGTACGGCACGCGCGCGGCGAACGCGGAATTTGGCAACGGCGATTCTGGGAACACACGATACGCGACGACGCCGACTATGCTGCCCATGTCGATTACGTGCATTTCAACCCTTTGAAGCACGGCTTTGTCGAGCGCGCCGTGGATTGGCCGTATTCGTCGTTTCATCGCTGGGTCGCGCATGGCCATATTCCAGCGGATTGGGTGATGTCCTCAGGTGCCTCGGAACTCGTGAAATCCGGCGAAGATTGACCGCGGGAAATGGATGGGATTTCCCGCGATCGCCGGTTCAATAGTTTGCGCGCATGAGAATATCCCCGGGCGTGGAGCCAGACCGTAGGGCGGAAAAGCGCAGCGCATTCCGCCGAATGGGAAAAGCGCAGCGCATTCCGCCGAATGGGAAAAGCGTGCCCAAGTCCACCGTATGGGCAAAGCACAGCGCGTTCCGCCGTATGGGAAACGCAGGTCCCCTTCAGCCTACCGGGACGAGCGCAACGCATGCCGTCGTTTGAATGATCGTAAACACCTTGTCGTGCAGCAAATTTTGGCGAGGGCGGGGCGCGGTAGATAGATAAATGCTATCGCGGTGTTTGGCGCCGCCATGCGGCGGAATGCGCTTCGCTT
>JAEUNN010000094.1 GCA_016791085.1 Rhodocyclaceae bacterium
CCCGCCAGTTTCGAGCCGCCGCCTCCGCCGCCGCCCAAAGTGGTGGCCGCGCCACCGCCGCGGCCGGTGCCGCCGCCGCTGCCGTTCCGCTATGTCGGCCGCCTGGTCGAGGATGGCGTCGCGCGCATATTCGTATTGCGCGGCAACGCCACGCTCATGGTGGCGGCCGGACAGGTGATCGATGATCAATGGAAGGTCGAGCGCATCGGCGCCGGCGACGTGAGTTTTATCTACCTGCCTTTGGGCGAAAGCGTGACCATGCCCGCCAGGAGTAGCGAATGAAAAACAAGATCGCGGGCGCCTGGTTCGCCGCGCTGGGCCTGCTGCTGGCGGGCTGCGTGTCGAATCCGGCGTTCAACGAAGGGCGCGCCGCGCTGGCGGCCGGCGCGAACGAAACCGCGCTGCGCCTGCTGCAGGAAGCGCAACGGGTCGAGCCCAACGACCTGGAAGTGCGGCGCACCTACTATCGTGCGCGCGAAACCGTGCTGGCGCAGTGGCTGGTCGAGGCCGAGCGCGCGCGCGACGCCGGCAACATGCAACTCGCGTCGGAGCGGGTTGCCGCGGTGTTGCGCATAGACCCCAACGAGGCGCGCGCGCTGGCCTTGCAGTCGTCGCTGGAAGCGCGCACGCGCCACGACGCGCAGGTGGCCGAGGCGCGCGCCGCGTACGCGAAAAAGGACTATGCGCTGGCGGAAAATCTGCTGCGCCGCGTGCTATCGGAAAATCCGCGCCACCGCGAAGCGCGCGCGCTGCAGGACAGCGTCGCGGAAGCCATGCCGGTGGCCGGGCGCGATGCGCCGCCCGGGCTCAAAACGCCGTTCACCAAGCCCATCACGCTGGAATTCCGCGATGCGCAGTTGCGCAATGTGTTCGACGCCATGGCCAATGCGGCCGCGCTGAATTTCGTGTTCGACCGCGACGTGCGGCCGGACGTGAAAGTCAGCATTTCGGTCCGCAATACTTCGCTCGAAGAGGTGTTGCGGCTGGTGCTGCTGACCAATCAGCTCGACTATCGCGCGCTGTCCGACAACACCGTGCTGATATTCCCGAAAACCCCGGCCAAACAGCGCGAGTATCAGGAACTGATCACACGCAGCTTTTTCCTCGCCAATGCCGACGTGAAACAGGTGCAGACCCTGGTCAAGACCGTGGTCAAGAGCAAGGACGTATTCATAGACGAAAAGCTCAACATCATGGTCGTGAAGGACACGCCGGAAGCCGTGCGCCTGATCGAGCGGCTGCTGGACAGCCTGGACGTGGCGGAATCCGAAGTCATGCTGGATCTCGAAGTGCTGGAAGTGTCGCGCAACAAGCTGCTGGACCTGGGGCTGCGCTTTCCGGATTCGATAGGCTATGGGCAGCTCACTTCGGGTACCACGACATCCACCATCGTGAATGGCGTGACGCAGAGCGTGGTCACGCCGGGCGGGCAGGTCGCGCAGGGCGCGATCGACCTGCGTAACCGCAGCACGCTCACCACTTTCGTGACCAATCCGGCGCTCATCCTGAACCTCAAGGACCAGGACGGCAGCGGCAACCTGCTCGCCAATCCGCGCATACGCGTCAAAAACAAGGAAAAGGCGAAAATCCACATAGGCGAAAAACTGCCGGTATTCACGACCACCTCGACCGCCAACGTGGGCGTGTCGGCGGCCGTGAGCTATCTGGACGTGGGTCTGAAGCTGGAGGTGGAGCCGCAAATCTATCTGGATGACGACGTCGGCATCAAGGTCACGCTGGAAGTTTCCAGCATCGTGCGCGAAGTGCCGGGGCCGCAGCAATCGCTCGCCTACCAGGTCGGCACGCGCAGCGCGAGCACCGTGCTGCGTTTGCACAACGGTGAAACCCAGGTGCTGGCCGGCCTCATCAACGACGAAGAACGCCGCTCCGCGGCGCGCCTGCCCGGGCTGGGCGAACTGCCTTTCATAGGCCGGCTGTTTTCCAGCCAGAGCGACAGCAAGAGCAAAACCGAAATCGTGCTGCTCATGACGCCGCGCGTGGTGCGCGGGGTGGCGCGGCCGGCGCTGGGCACGGCGCAACTCGGTGCCGGTACCGAAGCCGACGTGGGCAGCGCCACGCTGGCGCTCAAAAGCGCGCCGCCCGGCCAGGGCGTGCGGCTCACCAGCCGCGGCAATGCGATCGCGCCGGGGGCCGGTGCGCTGGCGCCGGTGCCTGGCCTGTTCCCGGCCGAAGTGCCGGCGCAGCCGGTCATGCCCGTGCCGTCGCCGGTGCCGCTGTTGCTGGAAGTACCGGCCAGCGTCAAACAGGGCGCGGAAATCACGGTCATGGCGATTCTTCCGCCGGCCCTGGTGGAACGCAACGTACAGGCGCTGCTGGCTTACGATCCGGAATATTTCGAGGTGTCCGGACCGGGCGCGTCCGGGCCCGGGCTGGTGCCCGTGGCCTTGCGTGCCGGGGCGCAGGAAACCGCGCAGGCCAGCGTGCAGTTGCGCGCGCGCAAACCCAACCCCAACGGCACCGCGCTGCGGCTCGACGTGTTGAGCATCACCAGCAGCGACGGCGGACCGCTCACGGTGCTGGAGCAGCCTTCGCGCACCGTGCGCATCGAGCAATAGTCCGCCGATCATCATGCGCGCGCGCGGATTCACGCTGATCGAAATCGTGGTCGTGGTGGCCATCGTGGCGATCCTGGCGAGCGCCGCCCTGCCGCTCGCGGAACTTGTGAATACGCGCGCCAAGGAAGAAGAATTGCGGCGCGGCCTGCGCGACATACGCGCTGCCATCGATGCCTACAAGCGCGCCTACGACGAGGGCCGCATGCTCGCGCGCGTGGGGGCGTCGGGTTATCCGCCGGACCTGGAGGTGCTGGTGCAGGGCGTCGAGGACGTGAAGTCGCCGGCGCGCCGGCGCATCTATTTCCTGCGCCGCCTGCCGCGCGATCCGTTCTACCCGGACAGCCAGCGTGCCGCCGCGGATACCTGGGGCAAGCGCGCCTACGCGAGCCCGCCCGACGATCCGTCTGAAGGCGACGATGTGTACGACGTGTACTCGCTGTCGCCGCGGCGCGGCATCAACGGCGTGCCCTACCGGCAATGGTGACCCGCTTGCGGCGCGGCTTCACGCTGGTGGAACTGCTGGTGGTGATGGCCATCATTGCGACCTTGCTGGCGATCGCGGCGCCGCGCTACCTGCGCCACCTCGAACATGCGCGCGAAGCGGCGCTGAAAGAAACGCTGTACGTGATGCGCGACGCCATAGACAAATACCACGGCGACAGCGGGCGCCTGCCCGACAGCCTGCAGGAACTCGTGGACAAGCGCTATCTGCGCAAGCTGCCGGTCGATCCCATGACCGAACAATCCGACACCTGGGTCATAGAGCCGCCGCCGGACGCCGGCATGACCGGGCAAATGTGGAACATCCATAGCGGCGCGCCCGGCACCGGCAGCAACGGCGAGCCCTACGCGAACTGGTAGGGCACCCGCCCGGCGCGGCCCTTACCAGAGCCGCGCGCCGAATTGCTCGAAATAACGCTGGCCGATCCGCGTGCGATCGTAGCGGTGGTTCTGCCCGCCGCGGTAGGCGATTTTGAGCGCCCCCATCAGCGAAGCCAGGCGGCCGGTCTGGTCCCAGTCGCAGCCCTGGGTGATGCCGTACAGCAGGCCGGCGCGGTAGGCGTCGCCGCAACCGGTCGGATCCACCAGCGCGCTGGGCTCGGCCGGCGGAATCACGAGTTTGCGCCCGCCGGTGTATATGTGCGAGCCGTCGCCGCCCAGCGTCACGATGAGCGCGCGCACTTCGCCTGCCAGCTGCTCGAGGCTGCGCCCGGTGCGCTCCACGAGCATTTGCGCCTCGTAGTCATTGACCGTGCAATAGTCGGCGAGGCGCAGGAAATCCATCAGCTCGTCGCCGTTGAACATGGGCAGGCCCTGGCCCGGATCGAACACGAAAGGAATGCCGGCGGCGTGGAAATCGCGTGCATGCTCGAGCATGCCCTGGCGCCCGTCCGGCGATACGATGCCCAGTTCCACGTCGCGCGCTTCGTCGATGCGGTTGGCGTGGGAAAAATTCATTGCACCGGGGTGGAAGGCAGTAATCTGGTTGTCGTCCAGGTCGGTCGTGATGAAGGCCTGGGCGGTATAGCTGCCCTCCACGCGGCGCACGTGCGCGGTACTCAGATCAAGCGCCGAAAGACGCTCCAAATACGGCGAACAGTCATCTCCGACCGTTGCCATAATGAGTGGCGAGCCACCGAGCGCTTTCAGGTTGTAGGCGATGTTGCCGGCGCATCCGCCAAATTCGCGCCGCATGTCGGGCACCAGGAAA
>JAEUNN010001212.1 GCA_016791085.1 Rhodocyclaceae bacterium
GACCATCATTTCGTGCCGGGTTTCCCGGAAATGGCCTGGCCCATGCTGGAGTGGGTGCTGGACACGCTCTACCCGGCGCTGGCCAACCGGCAGGCCTATAGCGAGCGCTCCTATATCGTGTGGGACGGCCTCGAAGGCGACCTGATCCCGCTCATGCAGCGGGCAGAAGCCACCTGGCCGGGGCTGCGCATATTCAGCCTGCCCACTTTCGGCACGGCAGAAGTGCCGCGTCATCTGGAACTGGGCGCCAAGGGCGCGCCCGAGGACGTGGCGGCGGCCATGGAAATGCTGGCGCAGGATTTGCACTGCCGCGGCTTGAAGTTCGAACCGAAGCCGGAATGAAAAGCCCCGCGCGCGGCGGGGCTGGGGTGAGGCTGAAACTGGGCGCGAGCGTCAGGCCGCTTTCTTGCCGCCCTTCGGCATGGCCGCCGGAACGCTCACCGCCTTGACCGTGGCATCGGTCGCTGCGGCCACATTCGCGGAAGCCATGTCGACCGCCTGTTTGGTGGCTTTGCTCACGCTGTCATAGGCCGAACTGGCCGCCGCCAGCACGGATTTCATGGCAGAAAGCGTCACCTCCGACCCTTGCGGGGCGTTCTTGGCGGCTTCGTCCAGCGCAGCGCTGGCGGACTTGTTGAATTCCACAAATTGCGCTTCGACGGTTTTGCTCAGGTCGTCCTGCGTCTGGCGCAAAATTTCATACACGTTGCGCGCATAGGCCGCGCTTTTTTCAACCGCGCCTTGGCTCATGGAGCCGGCAATTTCGGTGATGGCCTGCGCGTCGGTTGCGGCCAGCACGGTGTTCAGATTGGCAGCGAACTCCTCGAGCGTGCTGCGCGCGGTATTCAGGTTCAGCGCGCACAGGCGCTCCGCGCTGGCCAGCGCGATACTCGTGGCACTCAGGAAAGTTTCTACCGATGCGCTTGCAGCGGCGCTCAGCTTTTCGGGCGTGGCAAACAAAGTGATTCTCCTCGGTTTCGGGAATTAAGCGATGTGATGTTGCGCCGGCGTTTTGGGCGTGATTTTTTGTTGCGACGCACCACAAAGTTTAACGCAAGGAGAACTGGTGTCAACGCCTGCGAGGTGTTTATTTTTGTCGCAAAATTTCATAAAACCGGAAATTTCTTGAGTATTGTCTATGAATTTAACGGCTTTTTACGCTTGCGAATTTGGCAGTGCACAAGCCGCCGGCGCGCCCGACCGGCCGCTTGTAGACGAAGCAAACATTCCGCCAGGCCTGCCGGCGCTGGAAATTGGCAGGCGGGCGCGCCGGCGCCGAGGACGAGGCCTAGCGGGCGGGCAATCCGGCAGACCCGGCGCGCAGTACGACCAGGCTGGCCGTGCTCATTTGCGCGTCGGTCATGGCGGCCAACTGGCGCGACGAAGCAAGCGCGCCGTCGAATGCCAGGTTTGCCGTATTCAGGGCCGATCTGGCATAGCCCAGCGCCAATGCTGCGGCGGGCGGCGCGGACAGTTCGAGTTCACCCAGCGCCGTCTCGACCAACTGGTTCGCTTCACTGGCAAGGCCTGCCGACAGGCCGGCCAACTCGTCCTGCGTTTCCGCACAGATGTCATAGACGCCGCGTGCGTGCGATACCCAGGCCTCGACGAAAGGCATGGCCGCGCCGGCCGGCGCGGCGAGTCGGTCCAGCGGCCCGGAAGCCTTGCGGCGCAAGCTTGTGCGCATGCTCACCAAGGTTTCGTCGAGCAGCGAATGCAGCAGATTGAAGTGCGTCGCGGTCAGGCGCTCGCCTGCCGAATACAGCAGGGCAGCGGCGGTCAGCGAACAATTTGTGTTGCATTTACCCAGATCCGACCATGCTTGCGCGAGTGCGTACATGCCAATTACCGAACAGTGGTGGTCGCGCACCGTTTGCGCGTGTGCTGCCGGGCTGCGCGTGCGGATATGCGGGGGAGCCCATGTGCCGTCCTATCCGGCATGTGCCGCAAGCCACGGGATTGCTTTCAGCAAGGCTTCCAGGCCAGTACGTCGGCCTCGAATTCGTCATTTTGCTGCACCGGGCCAATTTCGGGCAGCACGCCGAATTGTCCCCTATCTTCGATGCGAAGGCGAATTTTCCGCTCGCTTTGCGCCAGGATGGACGCGCTGATGCGGTCGATTCCGCCGACACCGATGGTTACGCTCTGGCACACCCGCCGTCCCGGCACGGCATAGCTTTTCAGCGCGGCGTCGCGCGCCTGTGCCTGCAGCCGCATCATGGGGGTAGGCGGGCCGGTCATGCGATTGCGTTCCCACGGTCCGGCGTAACGGTCGCCGGTCGGCCACTCATAAATGCCATAGCCGTCGCGTGCGTCGTCGTGGTAATGGCCCTGGTAACGCTGTCCTTTCCAGGGGCCACGGCCCCACAGGTATTCGCCTTCGCCGTCGCGTTTGTCGTCCAGGAAAGACCCGATATAGCGATCGCCGTTGGCCCAGCGCTTTTCGCCCCGGCCATGCTTCATGCCGGCTTTGAATCCGCCCTTGTACTCGGCTAGTCCGCGTGCGTGGCCTTGCCCTTCGGCGAGGCCATCCTTACAGCCGCCGCTGTAAGTACCGACAAGTTCCGGGTCGATCACGCGGCAACTATCGTCCGCCAGCGTTGCGGCGCTCCAGACCAGTACGCCGATGCCGAAAAACCAGGCCGGCAAGCCATGTAGCGTTCGCGCCATACCAGCGCGACTGGTATGGCTAGCGCTCACGCACCGGATTCTCGGCGTGCACGGGCTGTGACGCGGCGGGGGGATTTTCGGCGGGTTGCGCGTTCCGCCGCAGCAGTACGGCCAGGCGCCACGCATGCATCATGGCCTGATGGTAGGCAAAGGCCAGAGCCAGATAAGAGTAGAACAGTGTGGCGTCGGACAGTCCGGCGTAATGCCCGATCACGCCGACCGCACCGAATATCGCGCTGATCAGGAGCAATATGGCGACCATCTGCCCGTGCGAATAGCCGGCACGCAGCAGGATGTGGTGCAGGTGGTCGCGGTCCGCGGACACCGGGCTGCGGCCTTTGGCAAGGCGCCGCAGCATGAGGCTCAGGGTATCCATGATGGGCAGGCCCACGACCCACAGCGCAACCACGGCAGGAATACGCCGGGCCGACTGTTCCTGGGTCAGTTCGACGGCGATCCAGGCCAGCGCAAACCCCAGGGCCAGGCTGCCTGCGTCACCGAGGAAACAGGCGGCGCGGCGACGCCAGGGCGACCGCATGTTGAATGCCAGAAATCCGGCGATGGCGGCCAGCATGGTACCGAAAAGCGCCACGGACACTTGACCGCTCGCCAGCATGCTCGCAACCAGGAACCATGCGATGGAAATGAATACCACGCCGCCGGCCAGACCGTCGGCGCCGTCGATCATGTTTACGGCGTTGATGACTCCGACGACCGCGAATACCGTGAAGGGCAGAGCCAGCAGCTCGAGTTCGATGCGGTGCCCGGTGCCGAACAGGTCGCCCAAATTGGAAATCTGCATCTGTCCGGCGCCGAAAAGCGCGCTCACGAGCAGCGCCTGGACGAGCAGTTTGGTCGTGGCTTTGAGGCCGCGGCGATCGTCGACCACACCCAGTAGCGTCAGAATCGTGGTGCCGGCCAGCAAATCCCAATAGGTGCTGCCGTAGGCGATGGTAAGCATGACCAGCAAGGTCGCCGATACGGCCAGCCCGCCGACCACCGGTATGGCACCTTCGTGCACCTTGCGCTCGTCCGGCCGGTCCACGAGGCCCATGTAGGGCGCTGACTTGATGAGCAAACGCAGCAGTCCCGACGAGAACAGGAAACTTAATGGGACATACTCATAGGCAACGGTATGCATGATTCACCTGATTCCGACCACAGGGTGCGAACGCCGGCCTCGAAATCCATGCACTGGGGCCGGCGCAAGGGGGAGCGCGCTTGCGGCCTGGCGTCGGGGATAGGCGGCTCGAACTTTCACGTCCTGCACATCTTGTTCGCTGGTTGTCGACACCGGGTTCAACCCGGCAACTTGCGCCGACCGGCGCGCTGGATGGAAAACTCGCCGTGTCACAGAGCGCCGGCCGTGGATTCCCGCGGGTACTGCTCGCACTTGAAGCGCGGGGCTGCGCAAAAAAGTGCCCACATATCGCCTCGATGCAAAATTCCCTAATGACATTATGCCTGTATTTTTGCTGTCATGTGCACACGCACAACCGTCGTCTGCAGGGGCGCCTCGCAGGTGCTCACCATATGGCAGGGCACGGCTAGCCGCAAACCCCTTGCAATATGGGGCTTTTTGCTGTGCCGTGGCCACGGTTTGCTGCGCGCTGCTGCAGCCCATCAATTTTTCGGCACGGAATGTGCAGTCGTTCGCCTGGCGTCGCCATGCGAGCGCGCAACGAGGCTCGCCGTGGAGGCGTGAATTTGTCACGAATCTTGCGGTAAAGTCCGCGCGGCCGTATGGCGACTCGACAAACACCCGGGTGTATCGGTATCTGAATTTTTTCTTCTGTTGTTCCGTGCACACCAGACACCTCCTGCGGCAATTTGGCCGGTCCGGCCTTTGGTCCTTAGCTGACCGGGTAGGGACCTGGTATCGGACGATTGCGCGGAAACTGAAGTGCTTCTACGCGCCGTCGGCAAGAAATTGATGCACCGGAATCGGTCCGCCGCCCGCCGCCTTCGCCCGTTTCGCAACCCGAAAATTGGACGGGCTGATCCTTAGGCGGGGAGGTTGCTTTTTGCGCTGCCGGTGCGCTTCCTGAACGAGAAAAATTCGCGTAGACGGCGATAGCTGGGAGCTTTGTGCGGGTCTTCCAAACCGCGCCGGTAGCCATTACGGGCCAGCAGCCAGAGCGTACAGACGACCGACGCAAATACGGTGGCTCCGATCGCGATGAAGCCGCGCTTCGGACCGCTCTTCTTTTCCGGCGGCAAGGCCTTGTCGAGCACTTGCACGATGGTCGCATCCTTCGCCTCGTCGATGCGCGCAGATTCATACTGGCGGGCGAACAGTTCGAACAGGACTTCCTGGTATTTCAGTTCGCGCACGTGCCGCAGGTACTCGATACTCATTTGCGGCGCCTTGGCCAGGGACAGCGCGATGTCGCCGGCACCGAGCGGCTCGTCTTTCTGCTGTTTGGCCATTTCGGCCTTCAGTCCCTGGATTTCGTTGCGGATACGCTGGATGTCCGGGTTGTGTTCGGTCGCGAAACTGCGCAAGGATGCAAGCATTACTTCACGCTCGGTGATCTGCGCGCGCAAGGTGGCGGCCGACGACACCGCCAGCGCGGCCTGACCGGCCGGCACGATGAGGCCGTGCTGTTCCTCGAATTTTCTCAGCGCGGTTTCGGCCGCGGCCAAATCCTGCTTGGTTTTCTGCAGTTGGGTTTCGAAGAACAGGCGCGATTGCGCCGCTTTCGAAATCGCCAGATGCCCGGACAGATTGTCGAGCTCTTCGGCGTAAGCATTGGCGAGCGCGGCGGCGCGTTCGCGGTCATGATCTTCGACCTCGATGTTTATGATGCCGTCTTTGCCGGCGCTGATGGCCGAACGCTGGTCGAGGATTCTGCGTGCGTCCTTCAAGTACTTGACCTCATAGACTTTGAGCAGGTCGAAGCGTGTGATGAGCGTGTCGGCCACGGTGCGGCTCTTGAGGATGGACACGTAGATTTCACTTGGATTTTTGAGACTGAGCCCCAGGCCCTGACCTATGGTGCCGCCCAGCACGCCGCCCAGCTGGCCCAGCAGGGCCGCCGCGCTGGACGGGCTTTGCTGCGGCGGCATGAGCTTGACTTCGCCCTTGTAGCTGTTGGGTAGCAAGAACGACAGGCCCAGCACCGCAACCCCGAACAGCAAAGGAAGGATGACCATGGCCTTGAAATGGTCGGCCACGAATACGAGTGCGTCGAGCAGGGACAACTCCTCGTCGTCCTGAGTTGAGGCGGCTTGCGGCGTGACGCGATCGGTGTCGGTTTCGTGCAATTGAGTCTCGATTTCATGTGCGCCCGTGCGGGCGGGTGTGGGCTCGTGCAGCGCTCAGAGATTTTTCAGAACTTTCAGACCGCCCACGCCGAGCGCGAACTGGTAGAAAATTTGCGACCAGTCTCTCAGTTCGCGCGTGAAACTGTAGCGCTCGAATTTTTCCGGCACCACGATGGCATCGCCCGGCATCACGGCCTGACCATTGATGCCGCGGAACCAGCCGGCGCTTTGCGCGCTGACCACCTCGCCATTGGCGCGCAACAGGTAAATCTGGGATTTGTCGGCGTTTTTGGTCGGGCCGCCCGCCAGATCGAGATAGTCACCCACGCGCCTGTCATCGCCGTGGATGAAGGCGTTCTGGTTGAACACCGAGCCGAACACGCTTACCTCCGACGGTTTGGACGGGATGAACAGGCGGTCACCGTCTTCCAGCACCAGATCAGGGATTGCCGACGCGCTATGCGTGTCCGGCGGGAGGTGCAACACGATGCGGCCGGTCGCCTTGATGGTCCGCAGCTTTGCGATCAGTGCCTGCCTTGCTGCCACGCTGGCTTTGAACTGCTGCTCATCGTCGGTGGTGGTGTTCTGGCCGGCTACCTCGAGGTTCACGCTCGCTGCTTCCTGCTCCATGCGGTCGAGCGCGCGTTTGAGTTGTTCCTGCTGCGAGGCGCGGGTGCTTTCCCGCGTGAATTCGGAAGCATAGAGATAGGCGTTGTCGGTCACGCCGCCTATTCTGGCGACCACCTGGCGCAAGGTTTCACCGGGTTCGATCTTGTACACGCCGGCGGCCCTGAATTCGCCCTCCAGCCTTACATAGCGGCTTTGTTTCGCGACCGGCACGTCGATGTCGGACTTCGAAAATACCGTCACGATATCGCCGGGCCGCAATTCCAGATTGTTGGCGGGATCGCCTTCCAATATCGCTTTGCCGAGGTTGAACGGCATCAGCGCGGTGGATAGGTCGTCCTGTATCCGTTCCACCACCGCATAATCCCAATTCACCTCTTCCATACGCTTGAGTTCGCGGCGCAAACTTGCCTCGTCGCCTGGCAGCCTGGCCAAGTTGCCGGATCGCGAGCGGCCGGATTCCGCCCTGCCATTGGACCCCGGCACGGACTGCCCGCTGCCTTCCAGCGTGTGCGCTCTCGCCCCGGCCATTTCGACCTGGTTGCGCTTGAACCAGAACGAGCGTGCGATCAGTGCGGTTTTATCGGGAATCAGGTCGCTCACGCGCATGCCGGCGCGCCACGCCGTGCGTATCGGCTGTTCGACAAACCCGCGCAAGGCGACGGCATTGTTGAAGCGCGGACTGATCGCATAGATGCGCAACAAATCGCCGTCGCGGACTTGTTTCGAGCCGGTCTGAGCGTCGAGTGCAAATTCATCGACCTGGCGGATGCGGCGCGCGTCGAAGCGCTCCAGCGTGACCTTGCCGGTAGCCGCCGTGGTGGCAAGGCCGCCCGCCCAGGCGATCAACTGGTCCACGCTGGCGTTGGGACCGGCAAGTTCGAATACGGCAGGGTTATTGACGTCTCCGGCCAGCGCCGCGAGCGGACCGACCGGGGCGAAGAAAATCACGTCGCCCGGTTGCAGGGGAACGTCCCTGGATTTGTCGCCGGTCACGAGCAGGTCGTAAAGGTCGAGTTCGGTGACCACCTTGTCGCTACGCTTGAGCACGATGTGCCGCATGCTGCCGCGCGACGATGGCCCGCCGACGGAAAATACCGCGCTCAACAGCGTGCTCATGGAACTGAGCGCATAGGTACCGGGCGCACGCGCGCTGCCGACCACATAAACCTGGATGGAACGCAACTGCCCCAATTCGACCGACAACTCGAAATTTCGGTAGACGCGGGAAATCGCGGTCCGTATGGCGCCGCCCAAATCCTGGTAGGTGAGTCCCGCCACACGCAACTGGCCGACTTTGGGAATGCTGATGGTGCCGGCCCGGTTCACGAAGGTGCGGATGTCGCCATCCACCTGACCCCAGATCCGCAGGATGATTTCGTCGCCGGGGCCGATCACGTAATCCGACGATACCGGCGCGTCGTCGATGGGCGCGAATGTGCTGGGCGCGTCGCGGAACAGGTTGGCGCCGAACATGGGCAGCTGCAAGCCGGTCTCGCGTTCTATGAAGCCCTGAAACTGGTTCGTTTCCGGCGCCGCAGCCGGCGCGGCGGCACGCCCGCTGTCGCGCACGGCCGGTTGTTGGGGGCGCGCGGCCGGAGGGGGCGGGGTGCTCAGGTCCGGCCGCGCCGCGTCCGGGCGCATATTCCGCTGCAGCCCCTGGCGAGCCGCGCCGGACGCCGCATCCATGCCCTGGGGGGCATCGGGTGCCGGGCCGCCCGGATATACCGACATGTCACCGATGCCGTTCATGTCGCCCGAGCCGATGCCGGGTATGGAGCGACCCATGCGCGCCTGCGCGAGGACGTCAAGCGATACGAACGTGAGGAAGAGCACGAGCAACAGCGCCTGCGCCCGGCATATGTGCGGATTTTTCATTCTGGATATCCTTGCCCCGGTCTTGCGGCCGTTTGGCCAGACCGGCGATACGATTTCGGGCGGCCGCTGCGTTGCGCCGCAATTCCACTCGAGCCCGGGGCGAACATGTTCGACACGCGGCCGCTGCGGGCTTGCTCCGGATTGCGGGGCACTCCCTCCGCCTGCGGGGGAGCCTTAAGTCTGCCGGTGGTTTTCAAAATCCGATGGGGAGGGCCGAGGCACGGCACGTGCCGGGAACGATACGCAACTGGGTCAGCCTGCAGAAATTGGTGCAAAAGTGCAGCGCGAAAAAATTATGACACACTCCGCGGATTTTATGGTGGCGCTTTCCGAGCCTGTGTCGGGCTGTGGCGTTTCGACTTAACAATCAATCGATTGGGAAAAATCCACGGCGGCTGCCTGCAAGCTTCGCGGTGTGCCGCCGGGGCAAGGCCGCGGCGCGGTCAACGCAGCATTGCTGCAAAGCAAAAGTTTTTGCCGCGCGCGCCGTAGAAGCGCAGTCAGGTACTTGCCCGCCGGGCGAGATCCTGCTACCGTTACAACGTTGCCTCGAAGGAGTTTCATGATGAATAAATTTGCAGCCGTTCTGGCCGCCGGAATTTTCGCGACTTCTGTTGCCTTCGCGGCCGATGAACCGCAAAAGCAGCCGCCGGCAGAAGGTGGCCAGTCGCAGGGTGTTGCGCCCGAAACCGCCGCGGTCGTGTCGACCGAAACCGCAGTGGCCGTCGGTGCCGGGCTTCTGGTTGCCGGCGCGCTGGGTGCTTCCGGCGGTGGTGGATCGACCTCGACTCACCACAGCACCACCACCCATCACTGACGAGTAGTCATTCTTCCCGAAGGCCACCATTGCGGTGGCCTTCGCATTTTTACGGCTGCCATTCGGCTCCGGAGCTTCCGTCTCGTTGCGCCTCCCCAAGTTTCTACCTCTCGCCGTGTTGTTGGCGCCCTGTGCCGCGTCGGTACTGGTGCCGCGTGCGCACGCCGAGTCGGCAACCATGGGCCAGACCGGGCTGATCAACATGCCCGACGCGCGCGTGGACCCGGACGGCAGCTTTCGCATCGGCATCAGTAACGTACATCCTTACCGCACCGGCTGGATGAGCCTGACCGGCCTGCCGTGGCTGGAATTCACCGGGCGCTACATACGCATAGACGGCGTGCCGGGCTTCGGCAGCCTGCCCCAAAGTGCCACCTACGGCGCCTACAAGGATAAGGCTTTCGGCTTCAAGGCCGTACTGCTGGCAGAAAAGGACTGGCTGCCGCAAATTGCCGTGGGCGCGCAGGACGTGCAGGGTACCGGCGTATTCAAGGCCAATTACGGCGTGGCGTCCAAGCGCTTCGGCAATCTGGACCTTAGCGTCGGCGTGGGCGCGCAGCGCATCGACGGACTGTTCGCCGGCGCGCGATGGAAACCGGAGCGTTTGGCGAACTGGGCTTTCACGGCCGAGTACGACGCCTCCGATTTCAGTCGCGATCGCGGCGCCGATCTGTCCGGCGCGGCCAACTTCAAAAAAGGTGTCAATGTCGGTGCGGAGTACCGGTGGGGGCCGCTGACCACCCAGTTGTCCTATCAACACCACGAACTGGGGGTGAGCGCGTATTTGACGATACCCACCCACAAGCCCGAATTCGTGCCGAAAATCGATGAGCCGGCGCCGTACCGGCAGGTCGAGCCGCGCCCCACGCGCGACGAGTGGGAGCGCTCCAGCGCGGTGCGTGCGCGTCTCATCCGGGCTTTGGTCGAGCAGGATTTTCGCAATGTGCGCCTGGCCTACAGCGGCTACACGCTGAAACTTGCGCTGTCCAATTCGCGCATTGCACAAACCAGCCGCGCGGTCGGGCGTGCCGCGCGCATTGCGCTGGCGTTTGCGCCCACCGACGCGCGCGAAATCGAAATTACCAACAAGGTGCGCAACCTGCCCACGCTCACCTACAGTTTTTTCGACCTTCCGCTACTCGAAAAATATTTCGACGGTCTGGCGCCCAAATCGCGCCTGAGCGACGTGGTGGCGATCAAACAGTCCGGGCGCAATACGGCCGTGCCGGAACCGGATAGGGAACAGTTGCTTCAGGCTGCGGCGGAAACCGGCCAGCCGCTCGCGCTGCGCTATTCGGATGAAGGCAATTTCGTCGAGTTGCGCGGCGAGGACGCCGAACAGAACCGTTTCAGCATTACCCCGCAGCTATCCACTTTCCTGAACGACCCCAGCGGCGCGTTCAAATTCGACCTTTACGCCTACGCCTCCGGCGAGCGCAAGATCGGCGAGGACCTCTACCTGCGCGGCGGCATGCGCTATACGCTGCTGGAAAGCGTGAGCGACGTGGTTCAGCCGTCCAACAGCCGCCTGCCGCACGTGCGCACCGACGTGGCCGAGTACAAGCGCGGCGGCAAGTTCAAGCTCGACAACCTGACCCTGAGCAAACTCATGCATCTGGGCCCGGGCCGTTACGCGCGCCTCTCCGCCGGCATCTATGAGGAAATGTTCGCCGGCGTGGGCGGCCAGTGGCTGCACGTGTGGCCGGGCGGCGACTGGGCCGCCGACGTGCAGGTGGATTGGGTGAAACAGCGCGATTTCGCAGGCTGGTTCGGCATGCGCGACTATTCCACCGTGACCGGGCTGTTGTCCGTGCACCACAAGCTCGCCATGGGACTGACCGGTACCGTGCGCACCGGCCGCTTCCTGGCCAAGGACAATGGCGCGCGCGTCGAAATAGCGCGACGCTTCGGCAGCGGCATGGAATTCGGCGTGTGGTACACCTACACCGACGGCAAGGACACCACCAGCCCCGGATCGCCGTCCAGTCCCTACCACGACAAGGGGCTGTTCCTGTCGGTCCCGCTCAACATCATGCTTACGCGCGATACCCAGGCCAGCGCGGGCTACGCACTGGCGCCCTGGACGCGCGACGTCGGCCAGATGGTGGGCGCGCCCATGGACCTGTACGCGCTGGTCGAGCGCCCGCTCACGCGCGACCGCTATTTCAAGCGCGGACTGGCGCAGATCGGCGATGTCGAGGACGATCCCGATCTGCCGTCGCTGGGCACCTCGCGCTGGGAACAGCCGATCCTGGATTTGCTCGCCAACGACGTGAGCGGCCGCGAAGCGCCGGGTCACCTGGCGTCCATGGTCGAAGGCGCGGCGCTGGGCGTGGGATTGACCTTGGCCAGCAGTTCGTTCGACAAGCGCATCGATCGCTTCGCCCTGCAGCATGGCGGCGGGCGCTGGGGGCGCGCCGTCACCAAGGTCGGCAATGCCCTGCCGCTGGTGGCGCTGGCCGGCGCGGCGGTGGCGTCCATGGACGGGCGCGACACGCGTCTCGCCAATGTCGGCATGTCGGCGCTGGAATCGGCCGGGCTCGCGCTGCTGGGCAATCTGGCGCTCAAGGATGCCATCGGCCGTTCGCGTCCTGCGGCCGGGCAGGGGCCGAAAGATTTTCACAGTTTCACGGGCGGCGACTGGTCCATGCCGTCCAACCACAGCTCCGTGATGTGGGCGGCGGTCACGCCGTTCGCCAAGGATTACGACGCGCCCTGGCTGTATGGTCTGGCGCTGGTAACCAATGCCGGGCGCGTGCTGAGCCGCAAGCACTGGTTCAGCGATACCGTGGGCGGCTCGGTGCTGGGATATGGCATGGGCAGCCTGGTTTGGGAGTGGCGCCGCAAGGACGACATGGCCGTGCAGCTCAGCACGCGCGGCGTGAGCCTCCGCGTACCGCTCGATTAGCGCGGCGCCCGGCGCCCGGCGGCCGCGGCACGCGGCTTTCTGTAGGATAATCCGCGCCATTGCGCTACCGGCACCCGCCATGCTGGCCTACATCGTTCGCCGCCTGCTGTACGCCATACCCATCCTGCTCGGTGTCAATCTGATTACCTTTGCGCTGTTTTTCGTCGTGAACAGCCCGGACGACATGGCGCGCATGCAATTGGGCGTCAAGCGCGTGACGCCGCAGGCCATGGAGCGCTGGAAAGCCGAGCGCGGCTACGACAAGCCCTTGGTCTGGAACGCCGCCGCGGACGGCGTGCAGAAAGTCAGCGATACGATATTTTTCGACAAGTCGCTGCGCATGTTCGCGTTCGATTTCGGCCGTGCCGAGGACGGGCGCGACATCGCCCTGGAAATCCGCACGCGCATGGGCCCCAGCCTGGCCATTGCGCTGCCCACGTTCGCCCTGGGCCTCCTCGTCACCGTGAGCTTTTCGCTGCTGCTGGTGTTTTTCCGCGCCACCTACCTGGACGTGGGCGGGGTCGTGCTGTGCGTGGTGGCGATGTCCGTATCCGGCCTGTTCTACATCATCGGCGGACAGTTTCTGGTCAGCAAGATTTGGCATCTGGCGCCGATTTCCGGCTACGCGACCGGCCTTGATGCATCGCGTTTCGTGGCCCTGCCGGTCTTGATCGGTGTGGTGTCGGGCATAGGTTCCAGCGCGCGCTTCTACCGCACGCTGTTCCTCGACGAAATCAACCGCGACTATGTGCGTACCGCGCGCGCCAAAGGCTTGTCGGAACTGGCCGTGCTGTTCCGCCACGTGCTCAAGAACGGCATGATTCCCATCCTGACCGGCGTGGTGGTGGTGATACCGCTGCTATTCATGGGCGCTCTGCTGACCGAAAGCTTTTTC
>JAEUNN010001219.1 GCA_016791085.1 Rhodocyclaceae bacterium
TCTTGTGTCGGGGCGTAGCGCAGCCTGGTAGCGCACCTGCATGGGGTGCAGGGGGTCGGAAGTTCGAATCTTCTCGCCCCGACCAATCCAAATCGATCGCAAGGTCCGCAGCAGCCAATCCTGGGCATGCGCATTCTGTTAAGCAACGACGATGGCTATTTTGCCACCGGCATCGAAGTTCTCGCGCGTGCCCTGGCAGCGGTTGCCCAGGTCACCGTGGTGGCCCCGGAGCGTGACCGCAGCGGCGCCAGCAACTCGCTCACGCTAGACCGTCCCCTTTCCTTGCGCTGTGCCGCCAACGGCTTCCATTACGTGAATGGCACGCCGACCGATTGCGTGCATCTGGCCGTAACCGGCATGCTGGATCATTTGCCCGACATGGTTATTTCCGGCATCAATCACGGCGCCAACATGGGGGACGATACGATCTATTCGGGCACGGTGGCGGCTGCCACCGAAGGCTATCTGCTGGGCCTGCCCAGTATCGCGATATCGCTCGCCAGCCGGGAAGGGCGCCACTTCGACAGCGCGGCGCGCGTGGCGCTGCAACTGGTGGAGAATTTTTCGCGCCATCCCCTGGACGAAGCGGTGCTGCTCAACGTGAACGTGCCGGACCTGCCTTACGATCAAATCCAGGGCCTGCGCGTAACCCGCCTGGGCCGGCGCCACAAGGCCGAGCCGGTCGTGAAAGCCATCAGTCCGCGCAATGAGCCCATCTATTGGGTCGGCCCGCCCGGTGCCGCCGCGGACGCCGGCGCCGGCACCGATTTTCATGCCGTGCATAACGGCTGGGCATCGGTCACGCCGCTGCAGATCGACCTTACGCACACCCGCCAGATAGACAAGGTGCAAGCTTGGCTACCCCTATGAACGGCGATCTGGGGCTCACCTCGGCGCGCACGCGCACGCGCATGGTCGAGCGCCTGCGCGCGCAAGGCATAAGCGACGAAGGCGTGCTGAGCGCGATGCTCGACGTGCCGCGTCACCTGTTCGTGGAAGAGGGGCTGGCGAGCCGGGCCTACGACGATACGCCGCTGCCGCTGGGCTTCCAGCAGACCATATCGCAGCCCTGGGTGGTGGCGCGCATGATAGAGTTGTTGCGCAGCGGTCCGCGCCAGCTGGGCAAAACCCTGGAAATCGGGGCTGGCTGCGGCTACCAGGCGGCCGTGCTGGCGCGGCTTGCGCCCGAGGTGTATGCCATCGAGCGGATCGCCGGCCTGCTCGCACGCGCCAAGGTGAACCTGCGCCCTCTGAAGGCCTACAACATACGGCTCAAACATGGGGATGGCAATTTGGGCCTACCTGAGGCGGCGCCTTTCGATACAATCATTGTCGCCGCCGCCGCGTCGCGCATTCCGCCCGCGCTGTTGCAGCAACTTGCCCCTGGCGGCCGCCTCGTGGCGCCGATCGGCGGGCCGGGCGAACAGGTGCTGAGCGTGGTCGATCGTAACGAGCGCGGCCTTTCCGAAACCAGATATGACTGGGTGCGTTTCGTACCCCTGTTGTCCGGGACCGAATGATTTTCCAGAAGCGCTACAGTTTGCGTGCGGCGGTGT
>JAEUNN010001221.1 GCA_016791085.1 Rhodocyclaceae bacterium
CGCGCGGTGGATCTCCTCAATCAGCGGATCTTGCACAGCCCGTTCAACGGCGTGGTGATGGACCGGCTGCTCAATCCCGGCGACCTCGCCGAATCCGGCACCGGCCGCAAGCCCATCTTGACACTGGCCCAGATCGACCCATTGCGCGTCGAGGTGGTCCTGCCGTTGAATGCCTATGGCAAGCTGCGCACGGGTATGACTGCTGAAGTTGTACCTGAGGGCTTTGGCGGGCGCTATGGCGCAGTGATCAAAGTCGTCGACCCGGTCGTCGATGCAGCCAGCGGAACCTTCCGGGTGCGTCTCGAACTTCCCAACAAATCCGATGGTCCCCCTGGCGGCGTGCGCTGCCGCGTAGAGTTTCCGCAACTGACGACGGCCGCGAATGGCCCGGCCGCCCAAGCTTGGGTGAGCACAAAGAGTAACTAAAGCACGCTGCGTAGGCGTGTTTATACGGGCCGAAAACTGATCCTCTTAAAGGGTAGATTCCGACTGACAACTGGCCCGGGTGTTTAAGCTGTCTGCCTGAGGTTGCCTCAATTAAAATCCAGGTGGGTCGATCAGGGCGGTTACTGGGCTCGAACGCGGGTCCGGGGCGGGCGTAGCCCAGCGAAGTGCATCATTGACGCCGGCTTCGAGTTCCAACGCTGGACCAAGGCTGAATGCGGCTTCAGCCTTGGAGACCGCAGCGCGATGTCGCACAACCGTCTGTTTGAAACAGCGCTCGGAATTAGCCAGCTTTCGTAGGGCGCAGTCCCCGAAGGGAACTGCGCCGAACAGATACACTGCATGATTTTCCGCGCCTACGGAATGTGACCTTGTGCTGCACGGGAGCCGGTGAGCGGGTTTCCCAAAAGACGCCTCTTATGGAAACCGGGTGGGTGGAGCAAGCTCGTTTTTGTTCGTCCGCTGCGCGCCAGCAAGCGCACCGTACGTGCGTGGCTGTATCGCGAGCATCTGCGTGAATTTCTCGATCGAAAGCAGAGCAAGGCGCATTGTAATTGCCGCTTACGTCAAGAAGTTGTCAGTGAATTTAACGCATGGCGCAAGTCCCTGCGAAAGTTCAGAAATGCGCGTCTGTCGCTCGGAGTGCAAGGGACAGTCAACGCAGGGCCGCCGTCTGGCGACAACAGGCGACCATGCTTTCCGCCGCGACGGTAAGTCCATCCAAGTTTGACGAGCCGGGATACCAACTTGTGGATTTCTGGGGATGACGAGTACTTCATTCGGCGTTACTCCCCGGCAAGTAACGGCCCAGGTAGCGGTCGGCGAAAAGCGTGATCTGTCCGAATGCAGTACTCGCACCGACTTCAATTATTGGGCTGCTGTAGCGGTACCCCTTCTCGTCTGGGCGGTTCTGGTAGAAGCGTCCTTGTGGATCGATCATGATGTAGGAAGCCACCATGTCGTCGTTGTCCTCGACGCACATGGGCAGGCCGCCTGCAGCATGGCGCTGCACGAAGTCATTGAATTGGGCCGTCGAGACCGAGAGGTCGTCGGTGACGGACGGGAGCATGCGCAGGACCTTCCACTTTTCCGGAGCGAAAGAATCGATCGCGTCCGTCAAATCCTCGTCGTAATTGAGCGCATTCACGACGGTGTTGAGTTTCAGGCGCAGTTGCGGGTTGATCCGGCGCCCTGCCGCGATGATTTGTGATAACGCGGCGAGGTCGAGCAGGGTGCCGCGCCGGTCGCGGCGCCCAATTGCCGAATTGGTCGCCGTGGCCACGGAATCAATGCTGATGCCGACCATCGACACAAGCGGCGCGAGTTGCTCCATGACCGGAAGGGTCAGCCGGCTGGCGTTGGTGATGATCGACACGTCGAAGTCAAGTTCGCGTGCCTGGCGCGCAAGGCGCAAGACCTCGCGGTCGAAAAGCAAGGGTTCGCCGCCGGCAATGTTCAGGCGGACGGTGCGCCACTTGAACGCGCGGGTCAAAGGGTTGGAAAGATTGTCCGGCACGAAGAAGCGGCGCAGTTCGTCAAGCAGGAGGGCGGTTTTTTGCGCGTCGTGGATCAGGTCACGTGTCTTGTCCGCCCGGGTCCACTTGGCGTAGCAGTAGCCGCAAGCGTAGTTGCACGCCTCCGTCACGTGAAAATTGATGACAAGTTCGTCGGTCGCGGACAGGGGTTCGGGGATGGTCTGCTGCATGGTTTTGCTCCAGTCGGATGAGGTGTTCCCACTGTGCCGGGCATGCCTTTCCGGCGAAATGCGTCTTCCCGTCCCCCCCTTGTTCGATCCCGGAAAGGCGTGCAACGGGCTTGATTCCGCCTCTTGCCTGAACGCCCGATGGCAGCGACAATCTGCCTGGTCATCGTCGATCGTGGAGAGTGCCGTGGCGGTAATTCCTGCCTTTGAATCCCTGTTGCTCGAACTACGGCAGTGTTTTGGCCTGGAGCGTCTTTCGTCAAAAAAACAGAAGGAATTTGCCGACCTGGACATATCGCTCGACAACTACCAGCAGATGGTCGGGAAGGACCTCGCTGCGATTTTCGAAGCCTTGGAAATGGACTTTGAGGCGGCGCGCGACGCGGTGGGGAATTTGGTCAACTGGATGAACTTCGACATCGGACTGATCCGCCACACCTGGACGGCAGGCGCTACTCAGCAGCAAGTCGTGTGGGACGTCGCGGCATTCAGTTGGGCGCCGAGGCTTGGCCGGGTGCTCGGCAACTGGAATCTGCAAGTGCCTTTCGATAGGGGCATGCCGGGTGGCCAGTTCTGGTTTCTCCCCAAGATCGACGCTCAGGCCGGGAAAGTCACGTTGCCCGTAGAGCACGTCGTGCAGTGGTTGCTGGACCTGCTGGACATGCCGATGGACAAGCTCAGGTACGACCTCGGCGGGTCGAGGGCAAAACGCATAGGGGAAGATTCCTACGAATCCATGGAACGGTCTCTTTACGAATGGATGAACGGGACGATTCCACGTGTGCAGTCGATTGCGGACTATTTCCCGGACGACGCCACTCTTGCGTTCAAAGGAGCGTTCGATCTGCCGAGCGGCTTGTCTCAGCACGAACAATTTGCCGCGGCGCTGGAATTCGTTCGCCGTCGGCGGCTCGATCCAGACAGTCTGCGGGACCAGATACCAATGGTCCAGGCCGGCCGTATCGAGGCCGTCGTGGCAGGCGAATCATCGGCGGATGAACAGCAGACATTCGTCGATGCGCTGGCCGCACGGTATGCCCGTCCGGAGCCACGGCTCATCCGGCAACGCTTGCGCGTCGCCCGTGCCGTGCAGGATGGCTACAAGCGGCTTGTGGGTTTCCTATGTCCAGGCGTCGAGCCCGAATGCCCGGATCCCGGTCGCAACAAGGTTCTCCAATTGGTTGGAATCGTTCAAGCGATCTACAACTTGACCATCGGAGCACACAAACAGAGTTCGAATCAGGCTGAGGAAAACCGCTGGTTTGAACAGCATTTGGCACCGTGGGACAAGGAGACGATCTTCCTCTCTATCCTGCCCTCGCGGTTCGAAACCGCTTACAAGGAACTTGCTGGACTGCTCACCTTTCGTTTCACGCAGCTCGATGCCTCCGCACCGCTTGATGACTGGATGCCGATGGATATGGAAAGTGTCCAGCGCATCGCCGGAACGAAACTTCGCCTGATCAAGGAATACAACGAAGCGTCTGTCCGCATCGAAAGGCTGCTGGACCGCATGCGGGCATCCTCGCCGTGGCGCGCACTCCAGGCCGAACCGGACTACCGCGTTGTCGGCCAAGCAGCTCAATGCGAGAACTTGTCCGTAGCGGCCCGTGGGATGGCGATCAACAGGATGCGCGAACTGGCCGCGACGCCCGGCGAAACCGTGTGCGCGATCTTGACGGAACTGGGCTTGTTGCTCAATGGCGAGCGCCGCGACAGCCCAAAAGACGTGGAAAGTCGCGTCGAGGCCTTGCTGCTTGAAGCCGAAGCGAGCGCAGCGTATCGCGATTGGCAGGCAGCCTTGCTGCAATACCGGGCCAAGCATAGCCTGGCGAAAAATGATTTCGACGCGGCAACGCGCCTATTTCGCGACGCTCTGGAGGCGAGTCTCGAACATAACTGCGGACCGCTGCGCGGGGAAATTGCGCGTGATTTGTTGGGCATATTGGTTGCCAACCGGCGGCTGGTGCCCGGTGAACATGAAAAGCCCTATCGGCACATGCTCGCCTACGGAATGGCCGAGGGCCGCGAAGTGACGCTGGAGGATACGGCGGTCGCGGTTTCCGATTACTTTTGGGAAACCCTATATAAGCCCTATCCCGGCTATCCGTATGAACGTCCGATGGGGGAACAGCAGGCCAAAAAACTGATTGACGAAACTTTCCGCTTGATTCTTTCCGGCGATTGGGACGGCCTGGCAAACTGGCTTCAGAAAAACGCGAAGTGGCTGCGCAAGGAGCGCATGCGCGACGTTCGCGGCGATTCGGTGCTGCTGCTTTGGGTGAAATTCCTGCAGATGACGGACGCGACAGTGCCGCTCGCACAGCGCATGGCGCCTCCAGAACTGGCTGGCGAAGCAGCGAAAATGGCGGCCGGATTCGGGAACGTGCGCAGGGCGATCGCCATGCTGGTCGAGGTCTGCCCGGAACAATGCAACCTGCCGGATTTCAAGGGCCAGACCCCTTTGATGCTGGCAGCTAATAAGCCGGACCTGGGCCTTGTCCATACGCTCCTCAAAGCGCCAAAGATACAGTTGGACGTACAAGACTTCCGTGGCCGTACCGCGCTGCACAGTGCCGTACTAAGTGGCTCGCCCGAATGCGTCGACGCAATTCTGGCGCACACGCCGGACATGAAAAATGTTACTGCACATGAAGCAAATACCGTGGCGCACTTGGCCATGAAAATGGGGGCTCGAAAAATTCTCAGCCGCTTGATCGATAGCCATCCCGCGCTATTAAGCGAAAAAAATGCGTTTGGGGAAACGCCGCTTGAACTGGGCGAGATGATCCTGGAGGACTTTCCGGCATTCCGCGGACGCATGCGTTCAAAAGCGCGCAATGTTCCCGAGCAGCCCGACTACGAGGACTGCATCGCTTACCT
>JAEUNN010001222.1 GCA_016791085.1 Rhodocyclaceae bacterium
TGCGCGGTGGACGGCAATCCAACGTGCTGCTGGAAGAGGTGCTGCGGGAGAGACTCAAGCGCATCAACCGCATCCAGCACAAGGGCGGTTCCTACCTCTTCAGCGAGGAAAACCTCCAGAGCGCCATCCAGCGCCTCAAGAACGTGAAGTATGACGGGCTGCTGAAAACCAACGAGGCCGTCTACGACCTGCTCACCCTGGGCGTGGCGCTGGAGCAGTCGGTGGAGGGCGACGTGCGCAGCTTCACCCTCAACTACATCGACTGGCGCAATCCGCAGAACAACATCTATCACGTCAGCGCCGAATTCTCAGTGGAGCGCACCCGTAGCCACGAGACCGCGCGGCCGGATATCGTGATGTTCGTAAATGGCATTCCCTTCGCGGTGATCGAATGCAAGGCGCCTAAGTTCGAGGTCCAAAAGGCCGTCGAACAGATGATCCGCAACCAGCGCGACGAGTACATCCCAGCGCTGTTCACCTATGTGCAGCTCGTGATCGGCACCAACAAGAACCACAGCAAATACGCCACCGTCGGCACGGCGGCCAAATACTGGGCGGTCTGGCGTGAGGAGCACGAGGAGAAGGACGAGGACGGCGCCGAATTGCGTGCGGTGCTGGATCGGCCGCTGCCCCAGGAGGCCAAGGCCGGGCTCTACGAGCTGCTGGCTGAAGGTTTCGGCGTGCGCGAACCGGAGTCCGAATACCTGGTGCGCCGGGCGCTGACCCAGCAGGACCGCACCCTGTACGCCCTCTGTCGGCCGGAGCGGCTGCTGCGCATGGTGCTGCAATTCACGGTATTCGACGGCGGGCGGCGCAAGATTGCCCGCTACCAGCAGTTCTTCGCCGTCGAGCGCATCGTCGAGCGAGTGAAGCGGCGCGACGAGGCCGGGCGCCGCGCCGGCGGCATTGTCTGGCATACCCAGGGCTCCGGCAAGTCGCTGACGATGGTGATGCTGGCCAAGGCGCTGGTGTTGGAACTCGACATCCGCACGCCGCGCATCGTGCTGGTCACCGACCGGGTGGACCTCGACAAACAGCTCGGCAGCACCTTCGCTGCCTGCGGCCTGACGCCGGATCGGGCCGAATCGGGCCGGCATCTGGTGGAGTTGGTGGCCGAGCACAAGGCGCACATCGTCACCACGCTGATCCACAAGTTCGACAAGGCGCTTTCCACACGCCGCTTCCAGGATGATTCCACCGAAATTTTCGTGCTGGTGGACGAGACGCAACGCACCCAGCTCGGCATGTTCGCCGCGCGCATGCGCCAGATGTTCCCCAATGCCTGCTATATCGGCTTCACCGGCACGCCGCTACTGAAGCGCGAGAAGAGTGACGTGGCCAAGTTCGGCGGCATCATTCACACCTACGCCATCAATCAGGCGGTTGCGGACGGCGCCATCGTGCCGCTGCTCTACGAGGGGCGCATCGTGGAGATCGAACAGAACCAGGCGGCCATCGACGTCTGGTTCGACCGTCATACCCAGGGCCTGACACCGGCGCAGAAAGCAGACCTGAAGAAGAAGTACGCCCGGGCGGAAATGCTCAACAAGGCCGATCAGGTCATCTTCATGCGCGCCTTCGACATCAGCGAGCATTTCCGCCAGAACTGGCAGGGCACCGGTTTCAAGGCGCAACTGGTCGCCCCCTCCAAGGCGGCGGCACTGAAGTACAAGAAGTTCCTCGATGACATCGGCCAGGTCACCAGCGAGGTTGTCATCTCTGCCCCTGACGAGCGGGAGGGCTTCGACGATGTGGACGACGACGCGTCCAGCGACGAGGTGGTCGCCTTCTGGCAGCGCATGATGAAGCGATATGGCGACGCCGAGGCCTACGAGACGCAGATCATCAATGCCTTCAAGCACGGTGACGATCCAGAGATCCTCATCGTCGTCAGCAAACTGCTGACCGGCTTCGACGCGCCGCGCAATACCGTGCTCTACCTGGTCCGCAAGCTCAAGGAACACACGCTGTTGCAGGCCATCGCCCGCGTCAATCGCCTCTACGATGATGACGAGGGTGCCCGCCCGAAGGAGTTCGGCTACGTCATCGACTACGCAGGCGTCCTCGGTGAACTCGATCAGGCGCTGACCACCTACAGCGCCTTGGAGGGCTTCGACGAAGGCGATCTGGCCGGCGCGCTGGCAAGCATCAACGACGAGGTGCGCCAATTGCCGCAGCGGCATGCCGAACTGTGGGACGTGTTCAAGACCGTTGCCAACCGTCAGGACGAGGAGGCCTTCGAGCAATTGCTGGCCGACGAGAAAATCCGCGAGAACTTCTATGAGCGGCTGTCGGCCTACGCCAAGACCCTGGCCATCTCCCTGTCGTCCGAGGCCTTCATCACCGGCACGCCGGAAAATCGCCTCAAGGGCTACAAGGCTGACCTCAAGCGCTTCACCAACCTCAAGGCGGCGGTGAAGCTGCGCTATGCCGAATCCATCGACTATCGGGACTACGAGCCGAAGATCCAGAAGCTGCTCGACACCCACATCTCCGCCAACGAGGTGTTGAAGCTCAACGAGCCGGTCAACATTTTCGACGATGCCGCCTTCCGGCAAGTGGTCGAAGAACAGGGCCAGGGCAAACCGACCGCCGCCAAGGCGGACATGATCGCACACGCCACCAAGCGGGCCATTACCGAGCGACTCGATGAAGACCCCGCGTTCTACGAGAAATTCTCCAAGCTGATACAGCAGGCCATAGACGACTACCGGGCGGGACGAATTTCCGATCTGGAGTATCTGAAGCGTGCCGGCGAAATCAAAGAATCCGTCGTCAATCGCAAGACAGACGACGTGCCGGCCATCCTGCGTGGGAACGATCACGCCATTGCCTGCTTCGGCATCCTGGAGCCCTATTTCGGCCGATACATTTCGGACCTGGCTGGGGCGAAGGCCGTGGCCGCCGAGGCGGCGGCCTGCATCTGGGCCGTCGTCGAGCGCAACCGTGTCGTCGGCTTCTGGGAGAACCTGGATGCCCAGCGCCGGACGATGAACGACATGGACGACTATCTCTACGACGAGATCCGGGGAGGGCGCGGGATTCCGCTGACCACCGAGGAAATGGACGAGATCATCGACCGCTCGATGCA
>JAEUNN010000019.1 GCA_016791085.1 Rhodocyclaceae bacterium
GTGAAAGAAATTCCGAACTTGACCGGCGTGAGCGCGATGCCGCGCTTGATGACCGGACTGGCCGCGTTGGCGCGCGCAATCGCCGCGCGGCGCGCCTGATAGTCGCTGCTTTGTTCCAGCCGTGCCACCAGCGAGGCGATAATGTTGTCCTCGATGGTCATGCCGTAGTGCGTGAGGTTGCGCTCGGTTTCGCCGTAAAAATTGCGCCGCCGCACGTCCAGCGCGTCCAGCCCCAGATAGCGCGCGATGGCGTCCATGACCGCTTCTATCGCCAGCATGCCCTGCGGGCCGCCGAAGCCGCGGAAGGCGGTATTCGATACGGTGTGGGTTTTGCAGCGGTGCGACACGATGCGCACGTTTTCGAGGAAATAACAGTTGTCGGCATGGAACACGGCGCGGTCATTCACGGGGCCGGACAGGTCGGCCGAATAGCCGCAGCGCGAGGCGAGCATGAGGTCCAGCGCCAGGATGCGCCCGCTGGCGTCGAAACCGGCCTGATAGTCCGACACGAAATCGTGCCGCTTGCCGGTAATGACCATGTCGGCGTCGCGGTCCAGGCGCAGCTTGACCGCCACGCCCAGCTTGCGCGCGGCGATGGCGGCGATGCAGGCGAATAGCGCCGGCTGGCTTTCTTTGCCGCCGAATCCACCGCCCATGCGCCGGCACACCACCGTAACCTGGTTTGAGGCCAGGCCCAGGGCATGCGCGACCAGATGCTGGATTTCGGTCGGATGCTGGGTGGAACTATGTATGAGCAGCGAGCCGTCGTCCTGCGGCAGCGCGAGCGCCACATTGCCTTCGAGATAGAAATGTTCCTGGCCGCCGTGCGCGAAACTGCCGCACAGCTTGAATGGCGCCGCGGCCAGCGCGGCATCGGGCGCGCCGCGCTCGACGCGCACCGTGGGCAGCACGTAACTTTGCGCCGCCAGCGCCTCGCGTATGCCCAGTATGGCCGGCAGTTCTTCGTAGTCGACCTTGGCCAGGCGGGCCGCCCGCCGTGCCGCCAGGTGGGACGTGGCGACCACCGCGAACAGCGGCTGGCCCAGGTGCTGCACCAGTTCCGGCGTGAATATGGGGTCGTCCTTGAGCACCGCGCCGTAGTTGTTTTCGCCCGGTACGTCGGCCGCGCCCAGCACCGCCACCACCCCGGGCGCGGCGCGCACCGCGGACAGGTCGAGTGCCAGCACGCGGCCATGCGCGATCGTGCTTTGCCCCAGCGCGATGTGCAGCGTGCCGGCCGGCACGGCAATGTCATCGACGTAGTGGGCGCGGCCGCTTACGTGCAGGTGCGCGCTTTCGTGGCGCACCGGGCGGCCGGAATGTTGTCCGGCCGAAATTTCTGCGCGCAACAGGTTCACGGGCTGGCCTCCAGGCTGATCGGCGTCACATTTTCGACCCGGGTGGCTGCCGCCGCTTCCCATTCCAGCCAGAAGCGGCGCAGCAAATTGCCCGCCACTACGGCACGGTAAGCGGCGCTCGCGCGCAGGTCGGTGATGGGCTGGAAATCTTCGGCCAGGGCCGCTGCTGCGGCGTCCACGCTGGCGCGGCTCCAGGCCTGGCCGATCAGCGCACGTTCGGCGTGGGCAGCCCGACTGGGCGTGGCGGCCATGCCGCCGAAGGCGAGGCGCGCCGCCGCGACCTGCCCGTCGCGCACGCACACGGCCAAGCCGGCACATAGCGCGGAAATATCCTGGTCGTAACGCTTGGAAATTTTGTAGGCGGCGTAAAGCGTGTCGGGCTGGGGCGCCGGCACCCATACCGAAGCCACGAATTCGCCCGCCGCGAGCGCTTTTTTCTGGTAGCCCAGATACAAATCTTCCAGCGCCAGGCTGCGCCTGTCGGCCCCGCGCCGCAGGCTTACGCGGGCGCCCAGGGCGATCAAGGCCGGCATGGCGTCGCCGATGGGCGAGCCGTTGGCGATGTTGCCGCACAGGGTGCCGGAATTGCGTATGGGCCGCGAGGCGAAGCGGCGCATCAGTTCGTCCAGTTGCGGATAGCGCTGGACCAGGGCCGCGAAAGCGTCTTCCAGGCGCACCGCGGCGCCTATGTCGAGGCCGTCGCCGCTATCGGTGATGGCCTGCAGTTCCGCCACCTCGCCGATATATAACAGCGGCGGCAGTTCGCGCAGTTGTTTGGTCACCCACAGGCCGACGTCGGTGC
The DNA here is from genome assembly GCA_016791085.1 of Rhodocyclaceae bacterium. Classification (GTDB taxonomy): domain Bacteria; phylum Pseudomonadota; class Gammaproteobacteria; order Burkholderiales; family Rhodocyclaceae; genus JAEUNM01. Next base: position 2,161 of record JAEUNN010000019.1, read on the forward strand.
CGCCGGCCAGGATGAGCGCGTCGGGATGGGCTTCGTACCAGGCGGCGAAATCGTCCAGGTGGCGCGGCGCGTAATAGCCGTCGAGGCGCACAGCGTCCGCGCGC
>JAEUNN010000076.1 GCA_016791085.1 Rhodocyclaceae bacterium
CGCGGCTATACCATCGTGCTGGTCGAACAGAATTTCCGCTTTGCAGCGCCGCTCGCAGACCGGCATTTCGTCATGGAACACGGCCGCATCGCCGAAGTAATCGAAAAGAACGAACTCGCTTCAAACATGAACAAGCTGCACGATTACCTGGGCGTCTGACGTCTATTCACAACACCGGAGAGGAGATACCGATGAAGCAGTTCCGCCTAGCAGTTCTGGCCGCCGGCATGGCCGCGGCATTTGCCGCCGCGCCCGCCATGGCACAAGTTAAGCTGTCCGACGGCGTGGTGCGCATAGGCGTGCTGACCGACATGTCCGGGCTATACGCGGACATTTCCGGCCCGGGTGTGGTCGAGGCCGTCAAGATGGCCGCGGACGACTTCATGAAGGAAAATCCCGGCATCAAGGTGGAAGTCATTTCCGCCGACCATCAGAACAAGGCAGACGTCGCATCGACCAAGGCGCGCGAGTGGATAGACACGCAGAAAGTCGATGTGCTGCAGGACCTGGTCACCTCCAGCGTGGCGCTGGCGGCCGTCAAGGTGGCCGCCGAAAAAAAGCGCGTCGCGATCGTGAACGGCGCCGCCTCCTCGCGCCTGACCAACGAAGATTGCACGCCCTACACGGTGCATTACACCTATGACACGATTGCCATGGCCAACGGCACCGGCAAGTACGTGGTCAAGAACGGCGGCAATTCCTGGTTCTTCCTGACCGCCGATTACGCGTTCGGCCACTCGCTCGAAAAAGACGTGTCGGGCATCGTCACGTCGAATGGCGGCAAGGTGGTAGGCAGCGTGCGCCACCCGCTCAATACCTCGGACTTTTCGTCCTTCCTGCTGCAGGCGCAGTCCTCCGGCGCCAAAATCATAGGCCTCGCCAATGCCGGCGGCGACACCATCAACGCCATCAAGGCGGCCAACGAATTCGGTCTGCTCAAATCCGGCAAACAGAAACTCGCCGGCCTGCTGGTGTTCATCAGCGACATCCACGCGCTCGGGCTCGCCGCCACGCAGGGCATGTACATCACCGAAGGGTTTTACTGGGATCTTAACGACGACACGCGCAAGTGGTCGGCGCGTTATTTCGAACGCATGAAGCGCGAACCGACCATGGTGCAGGCCGGAAATTATTCATCGACCATGCACTACCTCAAGGCGGTCAAGGCGGCCGGCACCGACGATGCGGATGCGGTCATGAAAAAAATGCGCGAAATGCCGGTCAACGATTTCTTCGCCAAGAACGGCGTGATCCGCGCCGACGGCCGCATGGTGCACGACATGTACCTGGTGGAGGTGAAGTCGCAGGCAGAGTCGAAAAAGCCCTGGGATTATTACAAGGTGGTGGCGACCATACCGGGCAACGAAGCCTATCTGCCGCTCGAAAAGAGCACCTGCCCGCTGGTCAAGAAATAAGCACGCGCGCGTCGGGGGTAAGTCGATAATGGAAATTTTGGGCATACCGATCCAGGCCCTGGCCGGCCAGCTTCTGATCGGCCTGCAGAACGGCTGCTTTTACGCCATTTTGAGCCTGGGCCTGGCCATCATATTCGGCATGCTCAACATCATCAACTTCGCCCACGGCGCGCTATTCATGACCGGGGCCTTCGCCGCCTGGTACGGCACCACCCAGCTGGGGCTGAACTACTGGGCGTCGCTGGCGCTGGTGCCGGTCATCGTGGGGGCCTTCGGCATCCTGATCGAGCGTTGCCTGCTGCAATGGCTGTACAAGCTCGACCATCTGTACGGCCTGCTGTTAACCTTCGGCCTGGCACTGGTCATCGAGGGGCTGTTCCTGCAGCAGTACGGGTCGTCCGGGCAAACCATGCCTACGCCCGAATCGCTGCAGGGTGCGGTAAACCTGGGCTTCATGTTCCTGCCCATCTACCGCGGCTGGGTGGTGGTGGCGTCCATCGTGGTGTGCATCATCACCTGGTTCATGATAGAGCGCACCCACCTGGGCGCCTACCTGCGCGCCGGGACGGAAAACCCCAAGCTGGTGCAGGCTTTCGGCATAAACGTGCCGCTCATGATTACGCTCACCTACGGCTACGGGGTTGCGCTGGCCGCGTTCGCCGGCGTGCTGGCATCGCCCATCATCCAGGTGGCGCCGCACATGGGCGCCAACATCATCATCGTGGTGTTCGCGGTGGTGGTGATAGGCGGCATGGGGTCCATCATGGGCTCCATCGTGACCGGCCTGGGCCTGGGGCTGCTGGAAGGGCTCACCAAAGTGGTCTATCCGGAAGCATCCACCACCATCGTATTCGTGGTGATGGCCATCGTGCTGCTCATCCGTCCGGCCGGACTGTTCGGCAAGGAAAAATGATCCATCCGCCCACCCTCCGCGAAAGAGCCCTGCCGTGAAGAACATGCAAACCGCCGGTTACGCCCTGCTGCTTCTGGTAGGCCTGGTCGCGCCTTTCGGCGTGTATCCGATACTGCTCATGAAGTGCCTTTGTTTCGGCTTATTTGCCTGCGCATTCAACCTGCTGCTGGGCTATGCCGGACTATTGTCCTTCGGCCACGCGGCATTTCTGGGCATGGCCGGCTACATTTGCGGCTACACCATACAGTCCATGAATTTCACGCCGGAATTCGGCCTGCTCGCCGGCACCGGCACCGCCGCGCTGCTGGGTCTGGTAATCGGCTATCTGGCCATACGCCGTTCCGGCATCTATTTCGCGATGATCACGCTGGCGCTCGCGCAGATCGTCTACTTTTTCTGCCTCAAGGCCCAATTCACGGGCGCCGAGGACGGCCTGCAAGGCGTGCCGCGCGGCCACCTGTTCGGCGTGATCGACCTGAGCCAGCCGCTGCCCATGTATTACACCGTGCTGGCCATATTCGTGGGCGGCGTGTGGCTCATACACCGCACCGTGCATTCGCCTTTCGGCCAAATCCTCAAATCCATACGCGACAACGAACCCCGCGCGATATCGCTGGGCTACGACGTAGACCGCTTCAAACTGGTGGCTTTCGTACTGTCCGCCGCGCTATCGGGCCTGGCCGGCGCGACCAAAACCCTGGTTTTCCAGCTTGCGTCGCTGACCGACGTACATTGGCATCAGTCCGGCGAGGTCGTGCTGATGACCCTGCTGGGCGGCCTGGGCACGATATTCGGCCCGGTGGTCGGCGCCATCGTGCTGGTGTTGCTGCAGGACTGGCTGACCGGCTTCGGCTCCTGGGTAGTCGTACTTACGGGTTGCATTTTCATCGTCTGCGTACTGGCGTTCCGCCGCGGCATACTGGGCGAACTGCTGGCACTGAAAGCACGCATGCTCTGAGCCGGCGCCGGCACCCCCTGGCCGCGCCCGCGCCGGCACGGCATACCCCCGCGGCGGCTTATCCGCACCGGCGCGGATGCGCTCGGCGCAAGCTGCCGCGTGCTATGATCCTGTCTTTAGCACTGGCCGCGGCGCGCAACATGCCTTGACGGGCGCCGCCGGTTTGTGCGGCCGCTTGCGCCAAAG
>JAEUNN010000077.1 GCA_016791085.1 Rhodocyclaceae bacterium
CGGCGCATCGTCACGCTGGCGCCGCATGCGACGGAAATGCTGTTCACGGTAGGCGCCGGAGCGCAGATCGTGGGCACCGTCGAGTACAGCGACTATCCCGACGCGGCGCTCAAAATTCCGCGCGTCGGCAGCTATCCGCAACTGGACATGGAGCGCCTCGTGGCGCTACAGCCCGATCTGGTCGTGGTGTGGGGCAGCGGCAACGCCGGCGCCGTAATGCCGCGTCTCGCGGCGCTGAATATTCCGGCCTACATGACCGAACCGCACACGCTCGAAGACGTTGCGGTCACCATGGAAAAGCTCGGCACGCTGGCCGGCCGCGGCGCCGAAGCACGCGCGGCAGGTCAGGCCTTTCGCGCCCGCCGCGACGCCCTCGCGGCACGCTATGCGGGCCGCCCGCCGGTGCGCGTGTTCTACGAAATCTGGAACCGCCCGCTCACCACGGTGAATGGCCAACACCTGATTTCGCACGTGCTGGCGCTGTGCGGCGGTGAAAACGTGTTCGCGGGAGCGGTATCCATCGCCCCGTCCGTAAATGTCGAAGCCGTGATCGCGGCCAATCCGGAAGCTATCGTGGCGAGCAACGACAACCCGCAGCGCACGCCGCTGCTGGATGACTGGAAACGCTGGACCATGCTCACGGCCGTGGCGCGCGGCAATCTGTTCGACATCGTGCCGGAACTGATGCAGCGCCATTCCCCGCGCATCCTCGAAGGTGCCGCGCAATTGTGCGACCAGCTCGAAGTTGCGCGCCGGCGCCGCCCGGTGCGGCCCGGGTGAAGCGCTCAGTCGGGCAGAAAAATACGCCGCCCTTCGATGCGGTGTTCGCGCAGCGGATGACCATAGGCGCGGCTCAAGTGCGCGCCGCTCAGCACCTCGTCGTGCCGGCCGGCCAGCCATTCCCCATTGTCGAACAGCAGCAGGGCGTGGGTGCACCAACGCTCGGCCAGATTCACGTCGTGCAAGGCCATGCAAATGGCGCGGCCGTCCTGCGCCTTGGCCTGCAACAGGCGCATGGCTTCGAACTGGCGGTGCAGGTCCAGATGGTTGGTCGGCTCGTCCAGCAGCCACACGCGCGCGTCCTGGGTGATAAGGGTGGCCAGTTGCACGCGCCGGCGCTCGCCGCCCGACATGTGGGTGGTGAGCCGGTTTGCCGCGGCGGCCAGTCCCACGGCGGCCAGCGCCTCGTGCGCACACTGTTCGTCGGCGGCGCTTTCCCAGGCCAGCGCCGGCAGGTGCGGATGGCGCCCGGCCAGCACTTCCTCGAAGGCCGTGGCCGGAAACGGG
>JAEUNN010000092.1 GCA_016791085.1 Rhodocyclaceae bacterium
CAAGAGCTTCCAGCCGCTCGCCCTGATCCCGGCGCAACAAGGCCTGCCGGGGCACATAGCCTGGGCCCGCCATGTTTTGACACTCGCATAATCCGGGCCGCGCCATGACCAATGCAAGCCCCGTACCATGCCAAGCAAGTATCTAATTCACTTGAGAAAGTTACGCAGCTTTTGACAATCATCAGAATAAGTGTAAAGTTTTTCGACGCGAGCTATTCTTACACTATGATTTACAAGGACAAATTAAACATTCAGGCGGGAGTGGCAAAAAGGGCAATAAACACTATTATGTTGAGTTTTAGTAGGGGTTAGTACCCCTTAACAATAGCGCCTCGGTCCGACCGAAGCGAGTAGCTGGTGCAGGCGGCAGCCATCGCTGCGGCCGCACACTGCACGGACATATTCCGGACGGCGCGGCCAATCCTGCAGCGCGCGCGCCCCGCCGGCGGCCAAACACCCCAGACCCGCTTTCTTCCAGCCTGCCGGGCGCAAATTGCGGCACGTTCGGGCCGCACATGCCCGCAGTCCATGCCGACCGGGCTGTTCCGGGCCAAGCGCGCGTCTCGGCCCGCGGGTCCGCGCAGGCGCTCAGGTTGGCAGACGCATTCGCGCCGATGGCCGGCCATTTCGTAAATTCGGGGCCGGCCCGTCCAAGCGCGAGCGGATATGCCGCGGGCTAGAGCGGCCGTGCGTTGCTCAGGGCCTTGCGACAAGCCGTGCGCAAATGGTGGGCGTGGATTTTTGGACGCGAACAGATTTGCCCGGGGCCAGGCGAACGATGCTGGCCGGCCGCTCAGGGCGCCGGCCTACCCAGGCCGGAACACCTGGCGCTGTTGCGCGCCATCGTTGAGCGGCGTGCGGGACGTGACCGATTTGCGGTCCGGCCTCTGCAGCGTCGGGTTTTGCCGGAGACACCACGCCCTGCGCAGCGTCGTTGCACAAGCAACCGGGTAATGGAAATTCAGCACGCCGCCACGTAACGGCGGCCGCGCAGCTTTTGCCGCCAGTGTTTGGGGGAAATTTTTCCGGTGGCTACAGCACCGCCGTGTCGCGGCTTGTATCGCTGCGCGATGCTTGCGCCGACGCTGGGTGCAATGGGATGGATGCGGTTCCGCGGGGCAACGCGAGGTTGGCACGGCCGGGCGCCCGCTTGGGCTTGCCCGGCCGCACCCGTGCCCGGTGCGGGCGCGCGGCCGGTTTAGTCGGCCTGTTTGCGCAGGAAAGCAGGAATGTCCAGCATGTCCACACCGCTCGAACGCATGGCTTCGACGGTGACCGAAGCCGAGCGGGTGGCGCGCTGCGTGCGTATGACAGCCGGCACGTCGAGCGCGTGGTAATCGACCGCCGGCGCTCCCTGCATGCTGTCGGTGCCGGTGCGGCGCGTTTCCAGTACCGTCATGGTCGGCTTGGCCGCGGCGCGCTGTACGCCCAGGCCGGTAGCGACCACCGTGACGCGCAGGTCGTCGCCCATTTCTTCGTCGAACACGGCGCCGAATATGACCGTGGAGTCTTCCGCGGCGAATTCGCGTATGGTCGTCATGACCTCGTTCACTTCCTTCATCTTGAGCGAGGTGGAAGCCGTGATGTTAACCAGCACGCCGCGTGCGCCGGACAGATGCACGCCTTCCAGCAAGGGGCTCGCCACGGCCTGCTCGGCCGCGATGCGCGCGCGATCCACGCCGGCCGCGCAGGCCGAGCCCATCATGGCCATGCCCATTTCGCTCATGACGGTTTTCACGTCCTGGAAATCCACGTTCACCAGGCCCGGGAAATTGATGATTTCGGCGATGCCGCCCACGGCATTGTGCAGCACGTTGTCGGCGGCGCGGAAAGCATCTTTCATGCTGATGTCGTCGCCCAGCACTTCCATGAGCTTGTCGTTGAGGATCACGATGAGCGAATCGACGCGCTGCGACAGTTCTTCTATGCCGGACATCGCGGCCGACATGCGCTTGCCTTCGAAGGCGAAGGGCTTGGTCACCACGGCCACCGTAAGTATGCCCAGCTCGCGCGCGATTTCCGCCACCACCGGGGCGGCCCCGGTACCGGTGCCGCCACCCATGCCGGCAGTGATGAACACCATGTTGGCACCGCGCAGGGCGTCGGCAATGCGCTCGCGCGCTTCTTCGGCCGCCGCGCGGCCGGCATCCGGCTTGGCGCCGGCACCCAGGCCGGACTGACCGAGCTGCAGCTTGAGCGGCGCGCCGTTGCGATGCAGCGCCTGCGCATCGGTATTGGCGCAGATGAATTCGACGCCATTCACACCGCAGCGAATCATGTGGTCGACCGCGTTGCCGCCGGCGCCACCGACCCCAATAACCTTGATGATGGTATTCACGGAAACGCTCGGTTCCTTGTCGATAATTTCAAACATGTTCGCCTCCATAGTTGCGCCTGCCGCTTGCCGTACGCAGGGCATGAGATCCAACCGCCCCGGCCGCCACCACAAACCGTAGTAGTACTGCACCGAGTGTAATACTAAATCTGCTGCTACTCACAAAAGTTTTTCAATTTTTTGTAACACCCTTAGTTCCTTGCATCAGAAGTTCTTTTCGAACCACGCGCGCATCCGGCCGAGCACCTGCTTGACGTTGCGCGACTCGCGCGCGACCATGCCGCGGCGCCGTTGCTGGGCACCTTCCAGCACCAGGCCCATGGCAGTTGCGTAACGCGGATGCGACAGCACGTCGGCCAGATTGCCGGTGTATTTGGGCACCCCCACGCGTACCGGCATATGGAAAATTTCTTCCGCCAGTTCGGTCATGCCGGTCATGATTGCACTGCCGCCGGTCAGCACCACGCCGGACGACAACAGCTCTTCATAACCGCTGCGGCGCAGTTCCGCATGCACCAGCTCGTATAGTTCCGACACGCGCGGTTCTATGACTTCCGCCAGAGCCTGGCGCGACAGCTTGCGCGGTCCGCGGTCGCCGATGCCGGGCACCTCGACCATGTCTTCCGGATCCGCCAGGCGCGACATCGCGACCCCGCAGCGCACCTTGATGTCCTCGGCTTCGGCGGTGGGCGTGCGCAATGCCATGGCAATGTCGTTGGTGATCTGATCGCCGGCTATCGGTATCACCGCGGTGTGGCGTATCGCGCCTTGCGTGAATATCGCAATGTCGGTGGTGCCGCCGCCTATGTCCACCAGGCACACGCCCAAATCCTTTTCGTCGTCGGACAGCACGGCGTCGCTGGACGCGAGCGGCTGCAGCACCAGGTCGGTCACTTCCAGACCGCAGCGGCGCACACACTTGACGATGTTCTGGGCCGCCGATATGGCGCCGGTGACGATATGCACCTTCACTTCCAGGCGTACGCCGCTCATGCCTATGGGCTCGCGCACACCGTCCTGGCCGTCGATGATGAATTCCTGGGTCAGGATGTGCAGGATTTGCTGGTCGGCCGGGATGGGCATGGCACGCGCGGTCTCCACGACGCGCTCGACATCGCTGGGCGTGACCTCCTTGTCCTTGATCGCGACCATGCCGTTCGAATTGAAGCTGCGGATGTGACTGCCGGCGATGCAGGTATAGACCTGACTTACCTTGCAGTCGGCCATCAGTTCCACGTCCTGGATCACGCGCGACACGCCATCCACGGTGGATTCGATATTTACCACCACCCCCTTCTTGAGGCCTTTCGAATCCTGGTTGGACAGGCCCAGAATTTCCAGGCGCCCGTCGCCCGCCAGCGCGGCCACGATCGCAACTATCTTGGAGGTGCCGATGTCCAGCCCGACGATCAGGTCCTTGCCTTCCTTGGCCATCATTTTTCCTTGTTTCTGACCGGCGCGCCCCCGGCGACGCGCGCGGCAAAACCATTCGGATATCGCAAGTCCACGTAGGCAATGCCGGGCCCGAGTTTGTCGACGACCTGATCGCGCACCCCGGCAAAACGCGCCAGCCGGTCGGCCAGCGGCGCCTTGGGTTGATCGCGGCCCAGGTCGATATTCAGTCCATCATCCAGTTGTACGCGCCAGGCCTGGCGCGTCGATAAGTCCATGCGCCGGATGCTGCGGCCGAGCGGGCGCAGGATCGCGGAAAATTCGTCATAGCGCTTCAACATGAGCGCGGCCGTGCCTTCCGGACCGTTGAGCAGCGGCAGCGCATCGGCATAAGCCGCCGCAAACACTTCGCCCTCCTTGTTCACGAGCAGCGATTCGGCATCCGGGTCGCGCCAGCGCGCGCGCGCGCGGTGCTCTTCCAGCCGCACTTCCAGCCGCCCCGGCCAGACGCGGCGCACCTCGGCGCGGCGCACCCAGGGCAGCCGCTCCAGCGCGGCACGCACGCGGTCCAGACTTACCGTGAAAAAATTCCCCTCCGCGCCGAGCCGCACGGCATATTCGAGCTGGGCGCGCGTAACCCGCACCGGCTCGTTGGCAAGCACCATTTCGCGGAGCGGAAATACCGGCAGGCGCGCGATCCAGATCACGCCGGCCAGGCCCAGCGCGACCACCGCGCCGACGGTAAGCAGATCGGCGATCGCCACCAGCACTTGCGGCCGGTCCCAGATGCCGTTGGATCGCGTCGCGCGCGGGGCTTTAGCCAATTTGGGCAAGCTCCAGGATGCGCAGGCACAAATCCTCGAATCCCATGCCGGCGGCGCGCGCCGACATGGGCACCAGCGAGTGCCCGGTCATGCCGGGCGATGTATTCATTTCCAGCAGCCAGGGCCGGCCCGCGGCATCCAGCATCAGATCGGTACGGCCCCAGCCGCGGCAGCCCAGCAGTGCGCCGGCACGCAGCACCAGCTTGCGCAGCGCGGTTTCGGTCTGTTCGTCCAGTCCGCTCGGGCAGTGGTAGCGCACGCTGTCGGTGAAATACTTGTTCTGATAGTCGTAATTCCCTTGCGGCGCCTCGATGCGTATGAGCGGCAGCGCGCTGTCGCCCAGAAACGGCGCGGTCAGTTCCTGCCCGACTATGTATTGCTCGGCCAGCACCAGCGCATCGTGGCGCGCCGCCGCGGCATAAGCGGCGGCAAGCTGTTCGGCATGCTCGACCTTACCCGCCCCCACGCTGGAACCTTCGCGCGCGGGCTTGATGAATAGGGGCATGCCCAGTTCGCGCGCCAGCGCCTGCCAGTCGGTATCGGCATCGACGATGCGGTATTGCGGCGTGGGCAGTCCGGCCGACTGCCAGATCATTTTGGTGCGCCACTTGTCCATGGCGATGGCCGAGGCCATGACGCCGCTGCCGGTATAAGGCAGGCCCAAGGTGTCCAGCACGCCCTGCAGGGTGCCGTCCTCGCCACCGCGTCCATGCAGGGCGATGAAACAGCGCTCATAGCCCAGGTCGCGCAATTCGCAGGGCGAACTGGCGGCCGGGTCGAAGGCGTGCGCATCCACGCCGCGCGCGCGCAAGGCATTGAGCACCGCGGTGCCGCTCATGAGCGAAATTTCGCGTTCGGCGGACTTGCCGCCCATCAATACCGCGACCTTGCCGAAATTCATGCTGCCGCTCCCTGTGCCGCCAGTTTGCCGGGCACGCCGCCTATCGATCCGGCGCCCATGGTGAGCACCACGTCGCCGTCGCGCGCAAAATCCAGAATTGCCTGCGGCATGGCCGTGATGTCCTCGACGAACAGCGGTTCCACCTTGCCGCCCACGCGCAAGGCGCGCGCCAGCGCGCGGCCGTCGGCGGCGACTATCGGCGCTTCGCCGGCGGCATATACATCGGCCAGCAGCAGCGCGTCCACGCCCGACAGCACGCGCACGAAATCTTCGAAACAGTCGCGCGTGCGCGTGTAGCGATGCGGCTGGAAAGCCAGCACGATGCGCCGCCCCGCGAAGGCGCCGCGCGCGGCGTCCAGCGTGGCCGCCATTTCCGCCGGATGGTGACCATAGTCGTCCACCAGCGTGAAACTGCCGCCACCCGGCAGGGCGATGTCGCCATAGCGCTGGAAGCGGCGGCCAACGCCCTTGAATTCCGCCAGTGCGCGCTGGATCGCGGCGTCCGGCACGCCCACTTCGGTGGCCACCGCGATGGCCGCGAGCGCGTTTTTCACGTTGTGCAGGCCGGGCAGGTTCAGTTCCACCGGCATGCGCGTGGTCGTGCCATTCACGCGCACGCAGTCGAACAGCATGCGGCCCGCCGCATTGCGCACGTTTTCGGCGCGCACCGAAGCGGCCGCGTCGAGCCCGTAAGGAATGATCTGTTTGCTCACGAAGGGCACGATTTCGCGCACGTGCGGGTCATCCACGCACAACACGGCCACGCCGTAAAACGGCAGGCGATTGGCGAAATCCACGAAGGCCTGGCGCAGGCGCGTGAAATCGTGGCCATAAGTGTCCATGTGGTCGGCGTCGATATTCGTGACCACCGCAATCACCGGCGTCAGATACAGAAAGGACGCATCGGATTCGTCGGCTTCGGCCACCAGGAATTCGCCGCTGCCCAGGCGCGCGTTGGCACCCGCGGCGTTGAGGCGGCCGCCGATCACGAACGTGGGATCCATGCCGCCTTCCGCGAGGCAACTTGCCACCAGCGAGGTGGTGGTGGTTTTGCCGTGCGTGCCGGCCACCGCGACGCCCTGTTTGAGGCGCATCAGTTCGGCCAGCATCATCGCGCGCGGCACCAGCGGAATGTGCGCGGCGCGCGCGGCCTGCACTTCCGGGTTGTCGTTGGATACCGCGGTGGACACCACCACGGCATGGGCGCCGCCGACATTTTCGCGCGCGTGGCCCTGATACACAGTGGCCCCCAGCTCGCGCAGGCGCCGCGTAACGGCGCTGTCGGACAGGTCCGAGCCGCTGATGCGATAGCCCTGATTGAGCAGCACCTCGGCGATGCCGCTCATGCCGGCACCACCTATGCCGATGAAATGGATGTGCTTGACTTTATGTTTCATGTCCGGTCCCGGCTGGCCGCCGCGCACGCGGCGCGGCCAGCACAAACGACGTTCTCGAGGATGGGCGGCGCATGGTCACGCATGACCTGCTCCCGCCGCCGCGCCGGTCAGGCCCGCGCAGGTGTCGGCCACCTCGCGCGCGGCCTGCGGTTTGGCCAGCGCGCGCGCGCGTTCGGCCATCGCACATAGTTTTTCGCGCGCGGCACCCTGCAATAGTTGCCCCAGCGCCTCCGGCGTCAGTCCTTGCTGCGGAATGAGCCAGGCCGCGCCGGCGGTGGAAAGAAATTTGGCGTTGGCGGTCTGGTGGTCGTCCACCGCGTGCGGAAACGGCACCAGCACGCTCGCCACGCCGGCCGCCGCAAGTTCCGCCACGGTAATTGCGCCGGCCCGGCAAATGACCAGATCGGCATCGCGATAAGCATCCGCCATGGCGTCTATGAATGCCACCAGTTCGCCCTCGACGCCGGCTGCCGCGTAAGCCGCGCGCAATTGCGGCAGGTTGCGCTCGCCCGACTGGTGCGTGACGCGCGGACGCGCCTCGGGCGGGCACAGCGCGAGCGCGCGCGGCACCGCCTCGTTGAGGGCTTGCGCACCCAGGCTGCCGCCCACCACCAGGATGCGCAGCGGACCGCTGCGCGCGGCATAACGTTGGGCCGGCGGCGCCAGCGCGGCAATATCGGCGCGCACCGGATTGCCCACCCAGCGCGCCTTGTTCAGCACCTCCGGGAAGCCGCTCAGTATGCGGTCGGCGATGGATGCCAGCACGCGGTTGGCCATGCCGGCGATGGAATTCTGTTCGTGCAGCACCAGCGGCACGCCGCGCAGCACGGCCATCATGGCACCCGGAAAACTGATGTAGCCACCCATGCCCAGCACCACGTCGGGACGGACGCGGCCAATCGCCCGGAACGCCTGCAGGAAGGCGCGCAGCAGCCGGAACGGCAGCAACAGCACGGCCAGCGCGCCCTTGCCGCGCAGGCCGGAAAAATCCAGCGCTTCGAGCACGATGCCGCGCGGCGGCACGACACGCCCTTCCATGGCCTGAGGATTACCCAGCCACACCACGTGCCAGCCGCGCGCGCGCAATTCGTCGGCCACCGCCAGGCCCGGGAAAATATGCCCGCCCGTGCCGCCGGCCATGATGAGTGCGCAACTCATGCCGGCAGGCCTTTCATGAGCTGGCGGTTTTCCCAGTCCACACGCAGCACGATGGCCAGCGCGATGCAATTGGCGACGATGCCGGAGCCGCCGAAACTCATGAGCGGCAGCGTCAGTCCTTTGGTCGGCAACAGGCCCATATTGACGCCCATGTTGATGAAGGACTGCACGCCCAGCCATATGCCCACGCCCTGCGCGACCATGCCGGAATAAACGCGGCCGAGCGCGAGCGCCTGACGGCCGATCGCGAACAGGCGCTGCACGATAACGAGAAACAGCAGGACCACCACCGCCACGCCGACGAAACCCAGTTCTTCGGCAATCACGGCGAGCAGAAAATCGGTGTGCGGCTCGGGCAGATAGAACAGCTTTTCGACGCTCGCGCCCAGCCCCACGCCGGCCCACTCGCCGCGCCCGAAAGCGATGAGCGCGTGCGACAACTGATAGCCCTTGCCGAACGGATCGTTTTCGAACGGATCCATGAAACTGAACATGCGCGCGCGCCGGTAGGGCGACAGCCACACCAGCGCGACGAACCCTATCACCAGCACCAGCGCCAGCAGCAGGAACAGGCGCAGGTTGATGCCGCCCAGGAACAATATGCCGAAGGCAATCGCGACGATCACCACGAAGGCGCCGAAATCCGGCTCGCGCAGCAGCAGGAAACCGACCATGAGCATGACCAGCGCCATGGGCAGAAAGCCGCGCTTGAACGAGCCCAGGTCGTCGAGCTTGCGCACCGTATAGTCGGCCGCATAGAGCACGATGAACAGCTTCATGAATTCCGACGGCTGCAGATTCACCGGCCCCAGCGGCAGCCAGCGGCGTGCGCCATTCACTTCGCGCCCCACGTGCGGAATGATCACCAGTATCAGCAACAGGCAGCCGGCCAGAAACAGCCAGGGCGCAAACTGCTGCCAGGCACGCAGGGGCAACTGAAACGCCACCGCACCGGCGATCAGCCCGATGGACAGGAATACCGCGTGACGCACCAGGAAATAGGTTTCCTGATGGCCCGTGAAGCGGCTGCCGCCGGCCGTGGCGATGGAGGCGGAATACACCATGACCAGCCCGACCATGAGCAAGGCCAGCACCGGCCACGCCAGGAGGCCATCCACGTCGGCCGGCTGGTTGGGTGCGCGCACATAGCGATAGACGCTCATACATCCTCCGCTTTGGGAGCGAGCGCGCGCACGGCATCGATGAACACCTGGGCGCGGTGGGCATAGTTGCGGAACATGTCCAGGCTGGCACAGGCCGGCGACAGCAGTACGGCGTCGCCGGGCTGCGCCAGTGCCGCGGCACGCGCCACGGCCTGCGGCAAATCCACCGCGTGTTCGTGCGGCACGGCGTGCCCGGCCAGCACGCCGGCGATGCGTCCGGCATCGCGCCCGATCAGCAGCACGGCGCGCGCATGGCGCGCCAGCGCCGGGCCGAGCGGGGAAAAATCCTGCCCCTTGCCGTCGCCGCCGGCGATCACCACCAGTGGCCGGCCCATGCCCAGTACCGCGGCCAGGGTGGCACCCACATTAGTGCCCTTGGAGTCGTCGTAATAGTCGACCCCGCCCAGGCTGGCGACCAATTCCACGCGATGCGGCAGGCCGCGGAATTGTGTGAGCGACGCCACGAGCGGCGCGAACGGCAGGCCACAGGCCGCGACCAGTGCCAGCGCCGCCGCCGCATTGGCCACATTGTGGCTGCCGGCCAGACGCAGGTCGCGCAGCGCCAAAAGCGGTTCGCGTCCGCGCGCGAGCCAGCTTTCCCCGGCGTGGTCGATCACACCGAAATCCTCGGCCGCGGGCGGCGCGTCCAGCCCGAAACTGACGACCGGCCGCCCGGCGCGCGGCATGGCCATCACACGCGGGTCGGCGCGATTCACCACCTGCACCGCGGCGTGCTCGTAAATGCGCGCCTTGGTGGCGGCATAGTCGTCCAGTCCGGCGTAGCGGTCGAGGTGATCGTCGCTCACGTTCAGTACGACGGCGGCATCGCACTCGAGGCGCGGCGAAGTTTCGAGCTGGAAACTCGACAGTTCCAGCGACCAGGCGCGCGGCCGGCGGCCGCCGTCCTGCGCCGCCATGAGCGCAGCCAGCGCGGCCGGCGAAATATTTCCGGCGATTTCGGTTTCCAGACCGGCCGCGGCCAGCATGGCGCCGGCCAGCGCGGTCGTGGTGGTTTTGCCGTTAGTGCCGGTAATCGCCACGATTTTCGAGTCGCGGCGCCAGTCTAGACCATCCAGTGCACGCGCGAACAGTTCCATTTCGCTCGTCACGGCGATGCCTTGCGCACGGGCCGCGCGCACCACCGCCTCGTCGAGCGACAGGCCGGGCGACACCAGCACGAGGTCCACGCCGTCCAGCAAAGCCGGCGCGAACGCCCCGCACACCAGGTCCACGGCCGTACCGGCAGCGGCAAGCTGCGCCATGCCCGGCGGAGCGGCGCGCGTGTCGGCGACGCGCACGCGGGCACCCGCGCGCGCGCACCACAAGGCCATCGCCAGCCCGGATTCGCCCAGGCCCAGCACCAGCACGTGACGGTCGGCCAGATTCATGGTCAGCGCAATTTCAGCGTGGATAGTCCGAACAGCACCAACATCATCGTGATGATCCAGAAGCGCACCACGACCTGTGTTTCTTTCCAGCCGCCCAACTCATAGTGGTGATGCAGGGGCGCCATGCGGAATATGCGTTTGCCGCCGCTCCAGCGGAAATACAGCACCTGCACCATGACCGACAGGGTTTCCGCGACGAACAGCCCGCCCATGATGAACAGCACGATTTCCTGGCGCACGATGACTGCCACGGTGCCGAGCGCGGCGCCTATGGCCAGCGCGCCCACGTCGCCCATGAACACCTCGGCCGGATAGGCGTTGAACCACAGGAAGCCCAGTCCGGCGCCGCACAGCGCGCCGCAAAATATCGCCAGTTCGCCCGCGCCCGGAATCAGCGGCACGCCCAGATAGCGCGAAAACACCGCGTGCCCGGCGACATAGGCAAATATGCCGAGCGCGCCGCTCACCATGACGGCAGGCATGATGGCGAGGCCATCCAGGCCGTCGGTCAGGTTTACCGCATGGCTGGTGCCGGTAATCACGAAATACGACAGGATGACGAAACCCACGGCGCCGAGCGGGTAAGTCACGCTCTTGAAGAACGGCACGATCAGTTCGAACTGGGCCGGCAGTTTGGCCGCCCCCACCGCGAGCATGATGGAAGCCGCCAGCGCGAACAGCGAAGTCCAGAAAAATTTCGCCTTGGCCGACAAGCCCTTGGGATCGCGGTGCACCACCTTGCGCCAGTCATCGACCCAGCCCACGGCGCCGAAACCCATGGTTACGCCCAGCGTGATCCATACATAGCGATTGCCCAGATCGGCCCACAACAGCGTGGTGACCGCCACCGATATGAGCACCAGCGCGCCCCCCATGGTGGGCGTGCCGCGCTTGGTCAGATGCGATTTGGGTCCGTCGTCGCGCACCGCCTGGCCGATTTTGTACTGGGTGAGTTTGCGTATCACCATCGGGCCGGCGATCCAGGAAATCATGAGCGCCGTCATCATGGCCAGCACCGCGCGCAGCGTGATGTAGCCGAACACATTGAAGGTGCGCACATCCTTGGCGAGCCACTGGGCCAGTTCAAGCAGCATGGGCGCCTCCGTTGCCGGCGACGGCGGCAAGACGGTCCGCCACGCGCTCCATGCGCATGAAGCGCGAGCCTTTGACCAGCACGGTCACACCGGGCGCAAGTTCCCGCGCCACGGCGGCCGCCACTTCTTCATGCGACTTGAAATGCCAGGCCGCATCGCCGAACTCATGCACGGCCAGCGCGCTCGCCGCGCCCAGCGCGAACAGCGCGTCTATGCCCTGGCTTTTGGCATAGCCGCCGACTTCGGCGTGAAATTCCGCGCCGCGTTCGCCCACTTCCCCCATGTCGCCCAGCACCAGCAGGGTGCGCCCCGGCGTGGCGGCCAGCACGTCGATGGCCGCGCGCACGGAATCCGGGTTGGCGTTGTAGGTGTCGTCTATCAGCAAAGCGCCGTCGAGGCCGTCGCGGATTTGCTGGCGGCCCTTGACGCCGCGGAACCCGGCCAGCGCCGCGGCCACGGCGGACAGCGTGACGCCCGCGCCCAGCGCCGCCGCGGCCGCCGCACAGGCATTGCGCACGTTGTGCAGGCCCGGCACGACCAGTTCGAAGCCGGTGGCACCGAAAGGCGTGTCGAGTTCCACGTCATAGCCGAGGCCGTCCTGCACATAGCGCGCCGACACATCGGCGTCGCGCTCTATGCCGAAAGTCAGCAGCGGCCGGCTGCCGGCCAGGCTGCGCCAGTAATCGCAAAATTCGTCGTCGGCATTGATCACGGCGCAGCCGTCGGGCGGCAGCGCGGCATATACGCCGCCATTTTCGCGCGCCACTTCGGCCACGCTCTGCATGAATTCCAGATGTTCGCGCTGGGCGTTGGTGACCAGCGCCACGCTGGGACGCGCAATGTCGGCCAGCCAGGCGATTTCGCCCGGATGGTTCATGCCCAGTTCCACCACACCGCGCTGGTGCCCGGCATGCAGGCCGAGCAGCGTGAGCGGCAAGCCGATGTCATTGTTCAGGTTGCCCTGCGTGGACAGCACGGTGCGCGCCGGATCGGCGCCGTCCATGAAGGCCTGCACGCGCAGAATGGCGGAAATCATTTCCTTGACCGTGGTTTTGCCGTTGCTGCCGGCCACCGCCACCAGCGGCAGGGAAAAATCCTGGCGCCAGCCGCGCGCGAGCAAACCCAGCGCGCGGCGCGTGTCTTCCACGACCAAGCAAGGTCCGGGCAGGCCGTGTTCGGCTTCCCAGCGCGCGTCGAGCATGACGCAACTGGCGCCGGCGGCGAGCGCCGCGGCACAGAACTCGTGCCCGTCGAAACGCTCGCCGCGCAGCGCGACGAACATTTGTCCCGGCACGATTTTGCGCGAGTCGCTGCCGACACTGTCGAAGCGGGTCGCGGTGGTAAAGCTGTAGGCATTCGTGAGCAGCGCCGCGCGCTGCAAATCCATCATCATCGCGCGCGCTCCTGCAGCAATTTTTGCGCCATGTCGTAGTCGGAAAACGGGAGACGCACGCCGGCAATTTCCTGATACGGCTCATGTCCCTTGCCGGCCAGCAAAATCACGTCCGCGGCGTCGGCCTCGTTGATGGCCTGGGCGATCGCATCGCCGCGATCGACACAAATATCCGCCGCGGGCGCCGCCACGGCGATCTGTTCGATGATGGCGAGCGGGCTTTCGCCGCGCGGGTTGTCACTGGTAATGAACACGCGGTCGGCCAGGCGCGCGGCAATTTCGCCCATGAGCGGACGCTTGCCGGCATCCCGGTCGCCGCCGCAACCGAATACGCAGATCAGGCGCCCGCCGCGCGCCCGCGCGGTGCGGCGCAAAGTTTGCAGCGCCTGGTCGAGCGCATCCGGCGTGTGCGCGTAATCGACCACCACCAGCGGCGCGCCTTCGCCGCCCAGGCGCTGCATGCGGCCGGGCGGCGCGCGCAAGGTTTCCAGCGCCGCCACGCTGCCCGGCAGATCCACGCCGGCATGCATGAGCACGCCGGCCACGGCGAGCAGGTTGGACACATTGAAATGCCCCACCAGCGGCAGCGCCACGCGCGCACAGGCGGCGCCCACGTGCAGATCGAAATGCAGGCCGCCGCTCTCATCCAGCGCGCCGGCCAGCAGCAAATCGTCCACGTCGAATTGCGCGGCATGCTGGGCATCCAGGCTATAGCCCGTGACGCGGGCGCCGTGCGCGCGCGCGCTGTCGAGCAGCGCCGGCGCCATGGCATCGTCCAGATTGATTACCGCCGCACCCAGGCCGGGCCACGCGAACAGGCGCTTTTTCGCGGCCGCGTAAGAATCCATGCTGCCGTGGTAATCGAGATGGTCGCGCGACAGATTCGTGAACACCGCGATGTCGAACGCCACGCCGGCCACGCGGCTTTGCGCGAGTCCTATCGAAGACACTTCCATGGCGCAGGCGCAGGCGCCCGCGGCGCGGAAATCGCGCAACGAAGAATGCACGGCGATGGCATCCGGCGTGGTATTGACGGAAGGCTCCAGCGCGCCCGGAAAGCCATTGCCCAGCGTACCGATCACGGCACAGGGCCGGCCGCAGGCGGCAAGCGCGGCGGCACACCATTGCGATACCGAAGTTTTGCCGTTGGTGCCGGTCACGCCGACCATGAACAGGTGGTCCGAAGGCCGGCCGTACACCAGGTTGGCGATTTCGCCCAGCAGCGGCGTGAGCCGTGCGACGCCAAGATTGGGCAAAGTCAGGCCCACGTCCCACTGCCAGCCCTGCGCTTCGTACAGCACCGCGGC
Organism: Rhodocyclaceae bacterium; assembly: GCA_016791085.1. Lineage (GTDB taxonomy): Bacteria > Pseudomonadota > Gammaproteobacteria > Burkholderiales > Rhodocyclaceae > JAEUNM01. The sequence goes on from JAEUNN010000092.1 coordinate 14,353, forward strand.
GGCACCGCGCGCGGCCGCATCGCCGACGAACTGGCGTGCATCGCTGGTGGCCCCGACGGTGGCGACGAATACGTCACCCGGCTGCACGCGGCGCGAATCGCCGCACAGCGCCGTGACGGCCACGCCCTGACGGCGCAGTTCGTCGAGTATCTGACTGGCGCGGCGCTCGCTCACATGGGCTCCCGCGTGCTGCGCGGCGACGGGCGCAGTGCCGCCACCGGCAAGGCTGCGGGCCGCGCCAGCGCCTTGAGGTCGGCGCGCGCGGGCGGCTGGGCCGGCTTGGCGGGCGGCTGCGCCTTGGTCACTTTGACCACCGGCGCTTCCGGCGCATCCGGCGGCACACCCAGGCTGCGCAGCGCGGCGGCCGTGATGCGCGCAAACACCGGCGCCGCCACGTCGCCGCCATAGTGCAGGCCGGCCGTGGGCTCATCTATCATGACCGCCACCACCAGGCGCGGGTCGGAAGCCGGTGCGAAGCCGACGAAACTGGACACGTACTTGTGCGCATACACGCCGCCGTCCAGCTTGTGCGCGGTGCCGGTCTTGCCGGCCACGCGATAGCCGGGCACTTGCGCCTTGGGCGCCGTGCCGCCCGGCCCGACCGCCATTTCCAGCATGGCGCGCACTTCGCGTGCGGTTTGCGCCGAATACACGCGCGTGCCGGCCGGCGTTTCGCCGTCCTGGCGCACCAGCGTGGGCGCCACCAGATCGCCGTCGCGCGCGAACACCATGTAAGCGTGCGCCAGCTGCACGAGGCTCACGCTGATGCCATGGCCATAGGACATGGTGGCCTGTTCGATCGGCTTCCAGAATTTCCAGGGGCGCAGGCGGCCGCCCACTTCGCCCGGGAAGCCGAGCTTCAGCGGTGCGCCGAAACCCAGCGCGTCAAAATTGTTCCACATGTCCTGAGCGGAAAGCATGGCCGCGACTTTTGCGGCCCCTACGTTGGAAGACTTCTGTATGACCTCGGCGACGGAAAGCACCCCATGCGGGTGCGCGTCGGAAATGGTGGCGCTGCCTATCGTGAGATGACCCGGTGCGGTCTGGACCGGCGTATCGAAACGCACTTTACCCTGGTCCAGCGCAAGCGCAATTGTAAACGGCTTCAGCGTCGAGCCGGGCTCGAACGAATCGGTGAAGGCGCGGTTGCGCAATTGCTGGCCGGACAGCTTTTCGCGGTTGTTGGGGTTGTAGGTCGGCGCATTCACGAGCGCCAGAATTTCGCCGCTCTTGGCATCCAGCACCACCACCGTGCCGGCTTTGGCGCGGTTGGCCGCGATGGCGTCCTGCAGCGCCGCATAGGCCTGATATTGCAGCTTGGCATCGACCGACAGGCGGATGTCCTGGCCTTCGCGCGGCGGCCGCACGCTTTCCACGTCCTCGATCACGGCGCCGCGGCGGTCCTTGATGACACGCCGGCTGCCGGCCTGGCCGGTCAGGCGCGCATCGAACGCCAGTTCCATGCCTTCCTGGCCGCGATCTTCCGCGCCGGTGAAGCCGATCAGATGCGCCGCCACTTCGCCGGACGGGTAATAGCGGCGGAATTCCGGCTGGTCGTGTATGCCGGGCAGCTTGAGCGCCATGACGCGGTCTGCCGTTTCCGGAGACACCTGGCGCTTGATGAATACGAAATCC
>JAEUNN010000122.1 GCA_016791085.1 Rhodocyclaceae bacterium
TCGCGATTGACCGGCTCGTCCTCCACCAGCAGCATGCGCACACTGCGTGCGGCCAGTTCCGGCTCGGCCGGACAGAGCGCGCCCGCGGGGGGTTCCGGCGTCAGTTCCAGGCCGCGCTGCAGGCGCACGTCGAACCAGAACCGGCTGCCCTGCCCGGGCACGCTGTCGGCGCCAGCCGAGCCGCCCATCAACTGCGCGAGCCTGCGCGTGATCGCGAGTCCCAGGCCGCTGCCGCCCAGGTGCCGCGTGTTATCCGTCCCGACCTGCGAAAACGCCTGGAACAGCCGTGCCATTTCGGCCGGCACGATGCCCGCGCCGGTATCGCAAACTTCAAATCGCACCAGCAGGTTTTCATCTTCCTGGGCGAGTACCCGCGCGCGCAATTCGACCTTGCCTTGATCGGTAAATTTGACCGCGTTGCTGGCCAGGTTCAGCAAGGCCTGAGCAAGGCGCGCGCGGTCGCCGTGCAGAAATTCGGGCAGACCGGCGTGCTCGGCGACCAGTTCGATGTGCTTGGCGTCGGCGCCGGCACGCAGCATGGCGCACACCTCGTCGAACAACTGAGCGGCAGGAAAGTGCTCCGGCACAAGTTCCAGGCAGTTGGCTTCGATGCGCGCGAGGTCAAGTATGTCGTTGATGGTCGATAGCAGGTGGCGCCCGGCGCTATCGATCTGGTCGGCATGCAATCTTTGTTCGGCATCCAGTTCGCGGCGGCGCATCAGGTGGGTCAAACCTATGATGGCGTTCAAAGGGGTGCGGATTTCGTGGCTCATGCTGGCCAGAAACGCGCTTTTGGCCTGATTTTCGGCTTCCGCCTTGAGCCGCGCGCGCATGGCTTCTTCGAGCCGCATCTGTGCCGACAGGTCGCGCAGCCACACGGTCGTGATGCGCGTCTCGTCGCTGCCGCTTTGCGTGCAACTCATTTGCGCGTACAAACGCGTGCCGTCCGGGCGCGCGATGTCCACCTGCAGCGTGGAACTGGCGTCCAGGGCCGGCGTGGGCCACGCCGCCGGAAGCAATGCATCCAGGCGACACCCCAGCGCCTGTGCGGCCGGCAGGCCGAACAGCGCACTTGCGGCGGCATTGAACAGCACGATTTCGCCACGCCCATCGACGCTCAACACGGCGTCGGAGGCGCGCTCCAGAATTTCCGCCACGCGCTCTTCGCCGAGCTGGCGCCAATGCTCGCGCTCGGCGCGCAATTTCGCGTCGCTCTGGCGTTTCAGGCGCAATACCGTTCCTATGCGCGCCTGCAATACCGCCGGCGAATAAGGCTTGCTGATGAAATCCGTGCCGCCCGCCGCCAATGCCCGCGCCTCGTGCTCGGGGTCGGCATAGCGGGTCACGAATATCACCGGGATGTGCGCAAGTTCAGGCTGCTCCTGCAGCCGGCGGCAGGTTTCGATGCCGTCCATGCCCGGCATCTGGATGTCCAGCAGCACCAGGTCCGGGCGCCGTTCGGCGGCGAGCCGCAGGGCCTGCTCGCCATCGGTCGCAAAAATGAAGCGCGCGTCCAGATGTTTGAGGGCCGTATAGATCACCTGAATCGCGGCGGTATCGTCATCCACGATCAGTATGCCGGGCGCCGCGCCGGCCGCCGTACGGGCGCCGCGCCGCGCCGCCACGGCCGTACCCGGCAGGTGCGCGGTGCTGTCCAGGCAGGCGCGCACGCGCTCGACCAGCGCCGCCCCGGCGTAGGGCTTGCGCACGAAATCGACCGCGCCCAGCGCGCGTGCGGCGGCTTCCGTGGGCGCATCGTGGAACGCACTGGCGATGATGACCGGCACCTGCTGCAGGCGCGTGTCCTGTTTGAACGCCTGACATAGTTCGAAGCCGGTCATGCCGGGCATTTCGGCATCCATGATGGCCAGATCGGGCATGCATTCGCGCGCCGAACGCAAGGCCTGCACGCCGGAATTGGCGACGCGAACTTCGGCAATTTCGGCGAGGCGGCCGGCCAGCACGGCAGCCGTGGAAATATCGTCATCGACCAGCAGCAGCAGCGGTTTGCTCATTGCAGTCCATTCACTTTATTTACCTTTAGTCGGACTTATGGCCGACTGGCCCTGGCGCGCGACCGCATGCCGTCCTTGCCGCCGCCTGCCGGCAGCCAGGCTTTGGGGCTTGCCGGCAGGTGAGGAATCCCGGCCGCCTGGCTTGGCGTCGCCTGCATTATCGGCCCCGCCGGGCGCGACATGACCCGGAAATGGCCCGAATTTTCCGGGCAAACCTCGCCGCCAAGGCGGCGCAGCGCTCACTGCGCCGGACATGCCGCATCGAGCAGTTCGACGGCGCGCGCAAACTCCAGGCATTCCACCGCCATGCGCAAGCTCATGTACAGTTCGCCGCCGCAGCGCTCTGCCAGCGCAGCGGCCAGCTGGTGAAACTGGTCTATCGCGGCGAGGTCGTGCGCGGCCAGCAATTTGCGCAACGCGGCCACACGCTCTGCGTCCAGCGGCGCCAGCGCCACACCTGCGGCCATGCCACCATCGTGCAGCGCAGCGGCGGCGCGCGTGATGCGCTCGAATTCGCGCGCCAGGGCCGCCAGGGCCGTGCCGGCATCGGCGTCGCCGATGCCGGCCGCAGCTTTGACGGCGTCTTCGGCCTGGCCCGCCAGTTCCGACAGGCGATCGGCCGCGATCAGGACGCTCGTACCGCGCAGCTTGTGCAGGCGTGCGGCCATTTGCGCGCGCTCCGCGGCATCCGCCAGCAGTACCGGCGTGCCGGAAAAATCCCCGAATTCACCCGGCAGCCCGGCCAGTATGCGACGGAACAACGCATAGTCGCCGCTGGTGCGCTGCATTGCATCGGCGCGGTTTATGCCCTCGATTTCAGGCCATCCGGCTGCGCCGGCCGGCGCTTCCGGCACCCGCCGCGCAAGTGTCAGCGGCCGTCCGCGCGCACGTTCGATGTGCCGCCGCAACACGCGTATGAGGGTGTCGGGATCGAGCGGCTTGCTGATGAAATCCACCATGCCGGCGTCGAAACAGCGCTGCCGTTCGGCGATCAGGGCACCTGCGGTAAGTGCGATCACGGGCAGCCGTACGAAGCCCATTTCGGTGCGCAGCCGGCGCGTCGCCTCATTGCCGTCCATCCTGGGCATTTGCACATCCATCAGCACGGCGTCGAATTGCTGGCCGGCATGCCCCAGCACCTCCAGCACCTCCATGCCGTCGCGGCAGCACACGACCTTGGCGCCTTCCTGTTCCAGCATGCGCCGCACCACGTCCAGATTGGCCTCGCTGTCGTCGGCCACCAGGATGGTCGCGCCGGCCAGCCATTGCGCGCCGCTGGCCTCGATGCGTGTGCCGGCCAGCAGGCTTTCGCGGCCGCCCTGGCTGTCCGCCAGCACGGCATTGAGCGCATTGAACAGAGAGGAGGCGGAAAGCGGCCGTTCCAGCACTGCGCCGGCGCCAAGTTGCGGGTCCGGCGCCACACTGGAGTCAGCTGCGAACAGCACCAATGCGGGCCGCCGCGGCGCGCCAGCGTCGGTTTCCGGCCCAGCGCCGGGCGCGATGGCATGCGCCAGATCCGGCAGGCCGGCGTCGAGCAACAACGCATCCGGCAGCGTGCCCTGCCGCGTCCGCTCCTGCAGGCGCTGCCGCAGCAGGTCCGCCGTCGCCACGGCTTCCGCGCGCCAGCCCAGGGCGCGCACCATGGAAGTCAGCAACAGGCGATCTTCGTCCTGCGCGGTCGCAATGAACACCTCCACGGCACGCGCGGACGTCTGCGCCAAATCTCCCACACACTCGACGCGCTGCATGGGCAGCACCACGCGAAATTCGCTGCCCTGGCCGAGCGCGCTGCTAACCCCTACCGCGCCCCCCATCAGTTCCACCAGGCGGCGCACGATGGACAAGCCCAGTCCGGTCCCGCCGTAACGCCGCGTGGTGGACGCGTCGGCCTGCATGAAAGGCGTGAATAGCCGGGCCTGCACCTCTTCCGCGATGCCTATGCCGGTATCCCTGACCGACCAGCAGATTTCCACGCTGGATTCGTCGCCGCTGCCGGCGTCCACACTCAAGGTCATGCCGCCGCGATCGGTAAATTTGACCGCGTTGCTAATCAGGTTGGAAAGGATTTGCCGCAAACGCAGGGCGTCCCCCTGCACCTGCGCAGGCACGCCGGCGCCGATGTCGACATCGAAACGCAGGCCCTTGCGCTGCGCGTCGGGCAGCATGACGGCCTTAAGTTCGCGCAGCAGCGCCGCGATGTCTATCGTGCCGGGCTCGAGCCGCATTTCGCCGGCCTCGATTTTCGACAGGTCGAGCACGTCATTCACCACCCCCAGCAGCGCGCGGCCGGCAATCTGCACGCGCGAAACGTAACCTTGCTGGGTGTCGTCAAGTTCCGTGCGTGCCAGCAAATGCGTCATGCCCAGCACGGCATTGAGCGGGGTGCGGATTTCATGGCTGATGTTGGCGAGAAATTCGCTCTTGGCGGCGCTGGCCGCCTGCGCCGCTTCGCTCGCGTCGCGCAGTGCCTGTTCTATGGCCCGGCGATCGCTGATGTCCTGCAGGGTTCCGAACAGCCGCAAGGGCCGACCGTCCGCGCATTCGGCTTCGCCCAGAGTGCGTACCCAGATGGCCTGGCCGGCCGCGGTCACGAAGGGCAGTTCCAGGTCCCAGGGCAAACCCGCACTTTTGGCCTCGAACACGGCGCGCTCGAAGTGCGCGCGCGCCTCCGGAGCATAGTAGGCCTCGGCATCTTCGAGCGTCAGGCGGCTACCTGCCGGCAAGCCGTGGATGCGGCAGCACACCGTGGATAGCTGCATGGGACTGCCGTCCAGTTCGAGCCGCCAGCCACCCAGGCCGGCGATGCGTTCGGCGCGCTCGAGCACGTTCTGGTACTCGGCGATACGGCGCTCGTTCTCTTTAGTCGCGCTGATGTCCAGACTTGTGCCGTACATCCAGACCGCGCGGCCGGCCTCGTTGCGCGAGGACACGCGGCCGCGCAACTGCATCCATACCCAATGACCGTCGCGGTGGCGCAGGCGGCATTCGCCGGAAAAAAAGTCCGTCGCGCCCGCCAGGTGATCGCGCAGGTTCGCATGCAGGCGCGGCAGGTCGTCCGGATGCTGGTAAGCCTGCAGTCTGGCGGCGGAGTTGCCGTCCCAGTCGGCCAGCGCATAGCCCAGCATTTCGGCCCAGCGCTCGTCGAAGCGCAAGGTGTCGGCGGCGATATTCCATTCCCAGGTGCCGGCATTCGTGCCGCGCAGGATGTTGTCCAGGCGCTGGCGTTCGCGCGTGAGCTCGAGGCGGCTTTCGGTAAGTTCCGTAACGTCGTGCACCAGCACGTAAAAGCCGCGCACACGGCCGTCGGCACGGTCCGGCAGGTAGTAGGCCAGCGAGTGCCTTACCCCCGCGCCGCCCGGCACCGGGATGCTGCGCTCGAAAGTCTGGATTTCGCCGCCCAGCGCCCGCTCCATGTAGGGCAGATTGCGTGCGTACAAATCCTCTCCCAGCAAACTGCGGATGTGCCGCCCCGGCAGGCTGGCCGGATCGACGCCAAACCACGCGGCGTAGGCGCGATTGGCAAAGCGGTTGATTTTTTCGCTGTCCCAGTAGCCCACCATGGCCGGGATGGCGTCGAGCACGGTGCGCAAGTCGTGGCGCGAGCGCTCCAGTTCGGCGGTACGCTCGGCGACCTGCGCTTCCAGTGTGGCCGCCAATTCCTGCAGACGGCGCAAGGCGTCCTTGCGCTCGGTAATGTCGCGGATGATCTGGCCCGTACCGGTCAGGCTGCCGTCCGCGCCCAGGATGGGAAAGGCCGCCACGGATACGTCCAGGTTGCTGCCGTCACGCCGCAGTCGCCGCGTATCGAAGGCCGGGGTTGCAACGCCGGCCGCCGCACGCGCGAACATGGCGCGTTCCTCGCCCTCGCACTCGGGCGGAACGAGCAAACTTACCAGTTCGCGCCCGCGCACTTCGGCGTCGGCATAGCCGAAAATGCGCTCGGCGGATTTGTTCCAGTCCAGAATGCGGCCGTCCGAGCCGGTCATGACGACCGCGTCGCTGGAACTGCCGACCAAGCTCACAAGCCGTGCCTGCTCCGAGGACAGTTGCCGCGCGCGCTGGCGCATGCCCAACAGGGCATAGGTAAAAAGCGCGAACAATAATGCCGGCATGGTGCCGATCGCGAACACCGCGTAGGGCGACGCCAGCGCCAAATCTTCCACGAAGGCCGCACGGGCGCCGATATCCATGCGCCAGGTGCGGCCGAACAACTGGCGTTCGTACCGCACCACCAGTCCGCGCGCGGCCTCGCTTAGAGGTTCCGCGGCGGCGTGGATCAGTTCTTCGCGGGCGTTCGCGCCGACGTCGAATATGGCGATGGAAAATTCGCGCGGGCGGATGTCGAAACTATGCAGGACTTCGCTTATCGCGAGCGGCGCGTAGGCCCAACCCACGGTTTGTTCGCGCCGCGCAGTCAGGCTCGCCGGCACTTCGGCATTGCGATAAACCGGTAGCAGCAACAGAAACCCGCGTCCGGCAGCCGCCGCCTGGACCAGTTCTATGGGCGCCGTGAGCGTGGCCGCGCCGCTTTCCATGGCGCGCTCGGCAGCCTCGCGGCGGCGCGCCTCGGAAGCGATATCCAGTCCCAGTGCGGCGGCATTTTCGGCTATCGGTTCGATGAACTGGATCAGGTAGCGATCGCCGGCATGGGGCGAAATATAGCGTGGCGCGAAATCGCCTGCGCCGTCACGGCGCATGGCACGCACCAGATCGGGCACGCCGGCCTCAGGCACGCGGCGGATGAACCCGAAACCATGCACGCCGGGAAATTCGCGTGCGATGTCGCGTGAATTCACATAGTTGCGAAATGCCGCCACCGCGATCTGGTCGGGTCCGGTGGCCAATACCGCCCCGCGCGCGCCGCGCACGCCGTATTCGTAAGTGCGTATGCGATCGACCAACTGGTCGACCAACCGGGCCGCCGCGCGCTCGAAGCGCTCGCGTGCGCGCGCTTCGTTGTGGATTTCGGTATTTCGTGCGACTAGTGCCGCCACCAGCAAACCGGCACAAAACGCGACCAGGGCCGCGGCGACGGGCCGCTGCGGCAAGGCGATCATGTGCGCCGGCTATCCGTCCCGGCCACGCGCGCCACGGCAGGTTGCCGCGCCCGGTCGCCAGCGCGGGTTGCATTTGGGCACACCCGGCATGTCATGCGAATTGTCATGTTCCCCCCTTCCACCCAGCCGACTTGTCGCCCCGGGCCGGACGCAGGATTCACGTCCGCCGCCCGCCGTGCATGCCATGATGATGCGCCCTCGCAACGGCCGATCGGCCGAATAGTAGTGCATTTGCAAGCCATTCGAGCGGATTGCCGGCGGGCAGTAGCGGGTGGGCGGAAGGCCGGGAAGAGCCGGCGCGGGCGGGCGCTGCGGCGCCGCCCTGCAGGCAAGCGGGCCAACTCACGGCACCGCGCGGGCGCCGCCTGCGCCGCCAGAAAGGACAAAAGTCCGCGGCGGGTACACGCGCAATACCGGATTGCGCGCAACAGGCGGCGAAAGAAGTGCTTGAGTTCGGATTATTTGCCGGAAACGGCGGACTTGAAGGATGCGCCGGGAGAAAACTTGGGAACGGTGGTCGCCGCGATGGGAATTTTTTCCCCGGTTTTGGGGTTTTTGCCTTCACGTGCGGCGCGCGCGGCCGCCTTGAACGTGCCAAACCCGGTCAGCGACACGCTGTCGCCGCCGGCCACTGCGTCGGTAATGGCTTTCAACACGGCGTCCAGGGCACGGCCGGCCTGGACTTTGGTCAGATCGGCCTCGGCCGCAACGGCAGCAATCAGATCACTCTTGTTCATCAATTACCTCCTTGGAAAATTGAACATCCTCGCGCCACCCCATTTGCGCGGCGACGCGCCCCCGCGCCCCCGCGACGCGGCAACCATAGCGCATTGCGCTCCTGCACAGGGCCGGAACGCGACGTCCGACACATCTGGACACATTTTCGTGCCGCCGGACCGCGCGGTCGGCAACACCACACCGGACCGGCCGGTAAATTCCGCGGCCAGCGATGCACATTCCTGCGGCACGTGTCCAGACTGCCGGACCCGCTCATGGGCAAGGGGCGCGTAGCCTACCACGCCCGGCACGCCGTGCGAAAAAAAATCCGGCGACGTAGTTCCGCACTAAAGCGCGCGCGGCGCCTGATCTGGCAGCGCTCCGGCGCCGCTCGTGCGAATTCCGCGGCGCCCCGCTTGCGGCGTTTGCCGGCGCGCCGCTACGCGCTTTCCTGGATAATCGCGGCTCGTTTCGCAACCTTTGAGGCGCAATGGGCGTCGTTTCCGCACTACCCGAACTACCTGCCGCCGGGCAGCGTTTTGAATACGCGCGTCCCGGCACTTCCGCCGACGCGTTGTTTCTGGCCGAACTTGCGCGCACGCACGCGCCGCGGCCTGTCGCCGTATTCACCCAGGATCCGCAGGACGCGCAACGCCTCGCCGAGGAGTGCGCATGGTTCGCCCCGGCGCTGCGCGTGATGCAGTTGCCGGATTGGGAAACCCTGCCCTATGACCAGCTGTCGCCGCACCAGGATTTGGTGTCGGAGCGGCTAGCCAGCCTGTACGCCGTATCGCGCGGAGAATTCGACCTGCTGCTGGTACCGGCCGCCACCGCGCTGTACCGTCTGGGGCCGCCCGCCTACCTTGCCGCACATACCTTTTTCCTCAAGCGCGGCGACCGTCTCGATGCCGAAAAATTGCGCGCGCAACTTGCACTGGCCGGATACAGCCATGTCACGCAGGTGGTATCGCCGGGCGAATTCAGCGTGCGCGGAGGGCTGATCGATCTATTCCCCATGGGTACGGCCCTGCCGCTGCGCATAGACCTGTTCGACGACGAAATCGAAACATTGCGCACTTTCGACGTGGATACTCAGCGCACCGTGTATCCGGTCGATGACATACGCCTGTTGCCGTATTCACCCAGGATCCGCAGGACGCGCAACGCCTCGCCGAGGAGTGCGCATGGTTCGCCCCGGCGCTGCGCGTGATGCAGTTGCCGGATTGGGAAACCCTGCCCTATGAC
>JAEUNN010000128.1 GCA_016791085.1 Rhodocyclaceae bacterium
CAACAAAAATACGCCTCGCGTGCGCGCGCCATCCGGGCCTGCGGGCGCCCGGCCGCGGGGACGCCGCGCTGCCCGACTTCCGGCTGTGGCGGGCGGTCGCTGCGGCCGGCTGGCGTGCGCGTCACCGCCCCGCTTGCGCGGTGCCGCATGCTCGCTGCGCACGGCGTGGCCCTGGCGCGTGCCGCATGCTGTGCACGCGCACGGCCCGAGCGCAGCGCCCCGGCGCGCGCAGCATCCTCGCGGCGCGGGATGCCGAACTGCTGCGGGCTGCGCACGTGCCCGACGTGCAGCACTTCGCTACGACACACCGGTTGGACGCGGGCGAAGCGGCAGTGTTATTGCTGGCGCAAGAGCGCAAATGCCCTGCGCTCGTCGACGAGCGTCGCGGTCGCTGGGCTGCGACCCGGTTGGGAATCGAACTGGTGGGCGCGGTGGGCGTACTGCTTGCGGCGCGCAAGGCCGGCGACGTCCCAGCACTCGCGCCGCTACTACAGGCATTGACGGAATTTGGCTACCGCCTGGCACCCGAACTTGTACGCGAAGCGCTGCGGCGCGCTGGAGAAAGTTGACATGCTGCCGCCCCTCAAGCCCATACCGATCAAGGAGCGCCAGTCCATCGTGTTCGTCGAGAAAGGCGAAATCGACATGGTCGACGGCGCTTTCATGGTGTGATCTCGCGCCCATATAGCGCCAAATCGATGGTGGGGTAATGGAGCCAGTGAAGTTGCGGCGTAATGGATCCACTTGAGTTGCGGGGTAATGGAGCCAGTGCGTTCGCGGGGTAATGGAGCCAGGCAAATCGCGCCGTAATGGATCCAGTGGGTGGTGTGAAGGCGAGGTTTCGGACTTCTTGATTGCGTACCCTGCGGCATTTTGCCCAGGGGAGACGCGATGGCAAACAGGAGGTTCGAGATGTTCGAAATACGCAGGATCATTCAACAGTTGCGCCAAGGCGCGAGCAACCGCGAGGTGGCGCGAGCGCTGGGCGTAGGGCGCAATACGGTGGCGGGGATACGAGCGGCGGCCCAGGAGGCGGGCTGGCTGGGCGCCGGTGCCGCGATGCCCGAGGACGCCGAATTGGCGGCGCACTTCAAGCGCGGTGGCGGCACTGCGCGGCAAACCTCGTCGGTCGAGCCCTGGCGCGAGGAACTGCTGACCTGGCACGCGCAGGGCGTGAGCGTGGCGGCGATGCGCCACGCGCTGGAACGCAAGTACGGCTACGCGGGCAGCGTGCATGCGCTGTATCGGCTGCTGCGCCAAGCCGGCGTGGGCACACCGGCGGCCACGGTGCATCTGGATTTCGCGGCCGGCGAGATGGCGCAAGTCGATTTCGGCAGCGGCCCCGAGATCTGCGAGGGCTCCGGCGGCCGGCCGGTCAAGACCTGGGTGTTCGTGAT
>JAEUNN010000140.1 GCA_016791085.1 Rhodocyclaceae bacterium
TAAACCTCACGCGGCTCATGCTGGTGCGGCCGCAGAACCAGACCGATGCGCTCTGGGCGCTGCGCCAGTGCGTCGCCTCGGGCGCCTGCGCCAGCGTGCTGGGTGCGCTGCGGCAACCCGACACGGCGGCGCTGCGGCGCCTGCAACTTGCCGCCGAACAGAGCGATTGCGCCGTCATCGTGCTGCGTCCGGCGGCCGAAGCCGCCCAGCCCTCGCCTGCACCACTGCGCCTGGTGCTGGCGCCGGCGCCGGGCGGCGCGCTGCGCATCACGGTGCAAAAGCGCCGCGGCGCGCGCGTGGCACACCCCATCATCATTTACCCGTCCGCTTCCCATGCTCTGGCTGGCCATATCGCTGCCGGATTTCCCGCTGCAGGTACTTGCACGTGGGCTGGCTGCGCCTGATCCGTTCGCCGTGGCCGAAAATCGCCGCATCCTGGCGGCGAATCCGGCTGCGCGGACGGCCGGCGTGCGCCCCGGCATGGGACTGGCCGGCGCACTGGCAATAGCGCCGCGCCTCATCACGCGCCCGCGCAGCCTGCCGCAGGAAGCCGCCGCCCAGCGCGAACTGGCCGCCTGCTGCGCGGCATTCACGCCGCAACTGAGCCTGGATGGCAGCGACGGCCTGGTGCTGGAAATATCCGCCAGCCTGCGCCTGTTCGGCGGCCTGACCGCGCTCACCGAGCGCAGCGCCGCGGCGCTCGCGCAACTGGGCTACACCGCCGGGCTGGCTGCCGCACCCACACCGCTCGCGGCGCGCTGGCTCGCGCGCGCGCGCCCCGGCGCCGTGGTACGCGATACGGACCGGCTGGCGGACGAACTGGCCGCGCTGCCGGTCGCCGTGCTGGACAACCCGCCCGCCCTGCAGGCCCTGCTCGCCAGCATAGGCGCCGAGCGGCTGGGCGATTGCCTGCGGCTGCCGCGCGCCGGGCTGGCGCGGCGCGGCGCACAGGCCATCCTGGACCAGCTGGACCGCGCCTGTGCGCGCCGGCCCGACCCGCGTACCTGGTTCGAGGCGCCGCCGGTGTATCGCGCGCACCTCGAATTGCCGGCCGCCTGCGACGTGGCCGATACCCTGCTGCTGGTGGTACGGCGCCTGCTGTGCGGTCTGGCCGGCTGGCTGGCGGCGCGTCTGGGCGGCGTGGAACGCTATACCCTGCTGCTCGAACACGCGGACCGGGCGCCCACGCGCCTCATCGTGAGCCTGGGCGCCTTGAGCCGCGACGAGGGGCGTTTTGCGCTACTGGCCGGCGAACATCTGACGCGGCTGGAATTGCCCGCGCCGGTGCTCGGGCTGACGCTGGCAGCCGAGGGCGTGGAAACGCTGGCCGGCGTAAGCGGCGACCTGTTCGGCCGCCCGGTGCAGGCGCGCGCGCAGGCGGGCCTGCTCGTCGAACGCCTCGCCGCGCGCCTGGGCCGCGAGGCGGTACATGGCCTTTGCGCCTGGCCGGAACATAGGCCCGAACTTGCCAGCCGCTCTATCGCGCCGGGCCAGGCCGGCCGCGCCGCACCGGCGCGGGGTGCGCGGCCGATCTGGCTGCTGTGCGCGCCACAGCGCCTGGAAGGCGAGGCCGAACCCTGGCTGGACGGCCCGCTGCACCTGCTGGCCGGCCCCGAGCGCATCGAATCCGGCTGGTGGGACGAAACGCAGGACGAACGCGCCAGCAGCCCCGGCGACACGCTGCGCGACTATTACGTGGCGCAGGCCGCCGACGGTCGGCTGCTATGGATATTCCGCAGCCTGCTCCCGCCCTGCGCCTGGCACCTGCACGGAATATTCGCCTAGGCCGCCTGCCCGCATGGATCGCACCCGGGCAGGCCGCGGAGCAGCGATGGGTCCGTCCCAATGCCGTTAAGTTAGGGCGAATCGACGCGCGCGTTTTTCCCTGGGGGGCGGGCGAGACACCCGCGCCCCCAGGTCGCCGCGCAGCGACACAGTCGCTCCTTTTTTCAATGCGGATTTCGGATCAGCGGCGTTTTGCGCGCGCTTAACTTAACGGCATTGGGGTCCGTCCCCGTTCGCGCTCTGCCAGTCGTTGGACGTGCGCAAGGCAGCGCAGGTCGAGCAAGCCGGACGGGATCAGGCGGGCCGGGGTATTTACCCCGCCCCGAACGTTTCGGAGTTTGGGAACAGCACGGGCAACCGGGGCGCCCTGCCCGATCGCCGCAAATGTTGCGGACGGGGCAACATGCCCCGTCCGGCACGCGAGGCCCGGGACGCCTTGCGCTGCGTGCCGGCGTGAGCGCGGGTAAAAGAGGCTAAGCCCGCGGCCGGCGCCGGATTACTCCAGCGCAAACCGCAGCATGGCTTCGCGCAGCGCATCCGGGATAGGTTCGGCGCGCATGTCTTTTACCGCGGTGTGCACCATGAGCAAACTCGCATGCACACGTTCCTGGCCGTTGCCGTGGCCGCGCAGGCTGAGCGTCACGGAACTTACCCCGAGGCGCTCCACGCCCAGTTCGAACGTAATCTGGTCACCCACGCGGCTGGGGGCCATGAATTCGCATTCGATCTTCACCATGGGCAGGCTGTAGCCGGAGCGCAGCACGAAATCCGCATAATCCACGCCCAGCCCCTCGACCATCCATTGTTCGACGACTTCGTGGAACAGCAAAAAATACTTCGGGTAGAACACGATCCCGGACGGATCGCAATGCTGGACACGCACCACCCTGCTGGCTACAAACATTTCCCTTTACCCGTTCTCGTAGGTTCGGCTCACCGTGCATGGCGCGCCGATCTGGCCACATGCCGGAGGCCCTGGCGACCCGGGCGGCCC
>JAEUNN010000146.1 GCA_016791085.1 Rhodocyclaceae bacterium
CGCAAACCCCAGCACCGGCCTTACCCATGCGCTTAATGCCTGGCCCGACGCAAACCACACGAACATTTCGGAATCCCGGTAGTTTCGGGACAATGTCATCAATACCGCCACGAACACCGTGAGCGACAGCACTACCGGAAGATAATTCAGGGCGCCGAAACCGAGCAGGGCAAGCACAGCCTCGGAGGCCACCCTGCCGCCGGCGGCCTGTGCCAGAAGGCGCACCAGCTGGGTGGTCACCAGGATGGCGAACAGCACAACGAACACGGCCACCGCGGTATTTGCGAGCTCGCGCTGGAATGCACGTTTGAACAACATCTGAGTCGGCCCGGCGCTGTCCTGCTTTTGACAAGTTGCGGCATTCCCGCAGATAATCCCGAGAAGCTTGAATTTACTCGATAATTGCAGGATTTTCCGAGGAGCAAGAAGTGGAATTTAGCATAAAGAGCGGAAGCCCGGAAAAACAACGGACCGCCTGTGTGGTAATCGGCGTGTTCGAACCGCGCAAACTGTCGGTTCCAGGCGAAATCATAGACAAGGCGGCCGACGGCTACCTGGCGGACATCCTGCGCCGCGGCGACATGGAAGGCAAATCCGGCAGTTCGCTGCTGCTGCACGACGTACGCGGCATCCTGGCCGACCGCGTATTGCTGGTGGGCCTGGGCAAGGAAAAGGATTTCCGTGAAAAGGAATACCGCGAGGCGATCGCCGCCGCCGTGCGCATGCTCAACGAAACCGGCGCCTTCGAGGCCGCCATCTACCTGACCGAACTGCCCGTGCGCAAGCGCGACACGCGCTGGCGGGTGCGTCAGGCAGCCACTTCGGCGCTCGACACCCTGTACCGTTTCGACCTCCTCAAATCCAAGAAAGAAGAAGTTCGCCGCCCGTTGCGCAAGCTCACCTTTTTCGTCGAGCGGCGCGGCGAGTTGCCCGGTGCCGAAGAAGCGCTGGCGCAGGGCGAGGCGATCGCCGCCGGCATCGCCCTGGCCAAGGATTTGGGCAATCTGCCGGGCAATTACTGCACGCCTGCGCATCTTGCCGAACAGGCGCTGGAACTGGGCCGCAACCTGCCCATCAAGGTAAGCGTGCTGGAGCGCGCCGACATGCAGGAACTGGGCATGGGCGCCCTGCTTTCGGTTGCCGCCGGCTCGCATCAGCCGCCCAAATTCATCGTGATGGAGTATCACGGCGAAGGCGCGGCGGACGCTCCCATCGTGCTGGTCGGCAAGGGCATCACCTTTGACACCGGCGGAATTTCCATCAAACCATCCGCCGACATGGACGAAATGAAGTTCGACATGTGCGGCGCGGCCAGCGTGCTCGGTACCATGAAATGCGTGGCCACGATGGGTCTGCCGCTGGCCGTGGTGGGTATCGTGCCGACCACCGAAAACATGCCCGGCGGCGGCGCCACCAAGCCCGGCGACGTGGTCACCTCGATGTCCGGCCAAACCGTGGAAGTGCTCAACACCGACGCCGAAGGCCGCCTGATACTGTGTGACGCCCTCACCTATGCCGAACGTTACGATCCCGACTGCGTGATCGACATCGCCACGCTGACCGGCGCCTGCGTGGTGGCGCTGGGTCAGGTCGCAAGCGGCTTGCTCGCCAATGACGACGCACTCGCGCGCGAACTGCTCGACGCCGGACAGAGCGCCTACGACCGCGCCTGGCAGTTGCCGCTGTGGGACGACTACCAGGACTTGCTCAAATCCAATTTCGCCGACATGGCGAATATCGGCGGCCGCTACGCCGGCACCATCACGGCAGCCTGCTTCCTGTCCCGCTACACCAAAAAGTACAAATGGGCGCACCTGGACATTGCCGGCACGGCCTGGCGCTCGGGCGACAAGAAGGGCGCCACCGGGCGTCCGGTTCCCATGCTCATGCACTTCCTGCTGGAACGCAGCGGACGGCTGTGACGCGCATAGAATTTCACCACGACGCGGCCGACAAATACCTTGCCGCGTGCCAGCTCGTGCAACGGCACTATGCATGCGGCGACAGGCTCGCCGTATATGTGCCGGACGGCGAAGCGGCGCGCAAGTTCGACCAGCTGTTGTGGACCTGGAACGCCTTGTCTTTCGTCCCGCACGTGACGGAAGACTCGGCACTTGCGCCGCAAACGCCGGTAATCTTGTCGCGCGGGCCGCGCGCGGTCGATGGCTGCACGGTGTTGCTCAACCTTGCGGATCATGTGCCGCCCGCCATGGATGCGTATACACTACTGCTGGAAGTGGTCGGCCGGCAGGAAAATGACCGCGCTCCGGCACGCGCGCGCGTTGTGGAATATCGACGCCGCGGTCTTGCCGTGGAGATGCGAAAGTTTGGTGAATCGAAATGAGCGATTCGAATATTTTTGACCGCGCAGACGCGCTGATGCGCCGCAACCGCCCTTTCGTCGCCGACCCCGCGGACGAACAGGCAGCCGCTGCCGAGGACGTGCAAATGCCCGAACTCAATGACGTCGTAGACCCGAATGCGCCCGGCACGCCGGCCAAGCCGGTGGACGCGATCGCCGATGCCATCGAATACCACCTGCGGGCGGAACTTGAAGCGCGCTTCAAGCCGGTGCCGGAAGCCATAGAAACGCACATCCGGTCGTGGCTTTCCGAAGCCCTGCCACAAATCGTGCGCGCCGAACTCGACGTGGTGGGCGATCGCATCGCCCAACAGGCGCTGGCCGAATTGCGCAACGAACTGATGCCCCTGTTGCACGACCTGATCGAACATCCGCGCCCCAGCGCGCCAGTCGCGCCGCAAGACGAGCCGCCGGCCTTGTAGCCGGTCACTGCGCGCGCGCCCTCCGGGCTGCGCGTGAGGCAATCCAGTCTGGCCGGGCCGGCAAGCAAGTCCGCACGGCCGCCGCGGCGCCTGGCAGCGCCCCACCCCACCCTGCTTCTATAATTTGCGCTTTTTCGCGCACGAGACGCCATGGAACTATCGAAAAGCTTCGAACCGGCCGACATCGAACGGCGCTGGTATCCGGAGTGGGAAGCACGCGGCCTGTTCGCCGCCGGCCTCGACCCCGCCAAACGTGCCGCATTCTGCATCCTGCTGCCGCCGCCGAATGTGACCGGCACGCTGCACATGGGCCATGGCTTCAATCAGACCCTCATGGACGCGCTCACGCGCTACCACCGCATGCGTGGCGACAACACCCTGTGGCAGCCCGGCACCGACCATGCCGGCATCGCCACGCAAATCGTCGTGGAACGCCAACTCGATGCCGAAGGCGTATCGCGGCACGACCTGGGGCGCGAAAAATTCCTCGAACGCGTGTGGCAGTGGAAAGAATATTCGGGCGGCACCATCACGCGCCAGATGCGCCGCCTAGGCACCTCCTGCGACTGGTCGCGCGAACGTTTCACGATGGACGCCGGCCTGTCCAAAACCGTGACCGAAACATTCGTGCGCCTGTATCGCGAAGGGCTCATCTATCGCGGCAAGCGCCTGGTCAATTGGGACCCGGTACTGCACACGGCGGTATCCGATCTCGAAGTCGCGAGCGAAGAAGAAGACGGCCAGATGTGGGAAATCCACTATCCGCTGGCCGACGGCTCGGGCCACATGACGGTCGCCACCACGCGCCCGGAAACCATGCTGGGCGACACCGCGGTCATGGTGAACCCCGAGGACGAACGCTATCGCCACCTGATCGGCAAGCGCGTGCTGCTGCCGCTCACCGGGCGCGACATTCCGGTCATTGCCGACAGCCACGTGGACCGGGAATTCGGCACGGGCTGCGTCAAGGTCACTCCGGCGCACGATTTCAACGACTACGCGGTGGGCCAGCGCCACGGCCTGCCGATGATCAACATATTCACGCTGGACGCCAAACTGAACGAGGCCGCACCGCCCGCCTACTGCGGCCTGGATCGTTTCGAAGCGCGCAAACGCGTGGTGGCCGACCTGCAGGCGCAAGGTTTGCTGGGCACCATCAAGCCGCACAAATACAAGGTGCCGCGCGGCGACCGCACCGGCGTCGTGATCGAACCCATGCTGACCGACCAATGGTTCGTCGCGATGACCAAACCCGGGGCCGACGGCCGCAGCATTACCGAAAAGGCGTTGGCCTGCGTGGCCGAGGGGCAAATTCGCTTCGTGCCGGAAAATTGGGTTAACACCTACAACGACTGGCTCAACAAGATCCAGGACTGGTGCATTTCACGCCAGCTCTGGTGGGGCCACCAGATACCGGCCTGGTACGGCGAGGACGGACGCTGCTGGGTTGCGCACGACCAGGACGAAGCGCGCGCACTGGCGGCCGGCGACGGCTATGCCGGCGCGCTCACGCGCGATGCGGACGTGCTGGACACCTGGTATTCGTCCGCCCTGTGGCCATTCTCCACGCTGGACTGGACGCCCGATTACCCCGAAACGTCGAATCCCGCGCTGGACCTGTACATGCCCTCCACGGTGCTGGTGACCGGTTTCGACATCATTTTCTTCTGGGTCGCGCGCATGGTCATGATGACGCGCCACATCACGGGGAAAATTCCGTTCCGCGACGTGTACGTGCATGGGCTCATCCGCGATGCCGAAGGCAACAAGATGAGCAAATCCAAGGGCAATGTCCTCGACCCCATAGATCTGATCGACGGTATAGATCTGGAAGCCCTGGTCAATAAGCGCACCACGGGCCTCATGAACCCCAAACAGGCCGAGGACATCGCGCGCCGCACCCGCCGCGAATTCCCCGCCGGCATACCCGCCTTCGGCACCGACGCGCTGCGCTTCACCTTCGCCTCGCTGGCTTCGCCCGGCCGCGACATCAAATTCGACATGCAGCGCTGCGAGGGCTACCGCAATTTCTGCAACAAGCTGTGGAACGCCACGCGCTTCGTGCTCATGAATTGCGAAGGCCGCGACTGCGGCCTGGCGCCGCATGGCGCCGACGCCTGCAGCGGCGCCTACCTGGAATTTTCGCCGGCCGACCGCTGGGTGGTAAGCGCGCTGCAAACCCTGGAGCGCGACGCCGAACTGCATTTCGCCGAATACCGTTTTGACCTGCTGGCCAAATGCATTTACGAATTCGTGTGGGACGAATATTGCGACTGGTACGTGGAACTGGCCAAAGTGCAGTTGCAGATCGGTTCCGAAGCGGCCCAGCGCGGTACGCGCCGCACCTTGCTGCGCGTGCTGGAAGCCCTGCTGCGCATCGCCCACCCGCTGATTCCGTTCGTCACCGAAGAACTGTGGCAGAAAGTCGCCCCGGTGGCCGGCCGCCTGCCGCAAGCCGGCGCGTCCATCATGACCCAGAGCTATCCCAAGGCCGATCCGTCGCGCCGCGACGAAGCCGCCGAGGCCTGGGTTGCCACGCTCAAGGCGCTGGTTACGGCTTGCCGCAGCCTGCGCGGCGAAATGAACCTGTCACCGGCGCAGAAAGTGCCGCTCATCATGACCGGCGATGCCGCGGCGGTGGCGGCCTGCACGCCCTACCTCAACGCGCTGGCAAAAGTCAGCGGCGTGAGCCATTCCGGCAGCAGCCTGCCGGCGTCCGACGCACCGGTAGCCATCGTGGGCGAATTCCGCCTCATGCTGCATGTCGAAATCGACCGCGCCGCCGAGCGTGCCCGGCTGGCGCGCGAAATCGCCCGCATCGAAGCCGAAATTGCCAAGGCGCGCAGCAAACTGGGCAACGAAAGTTTCGTCGCGCGCGCCCCCGCCGCGGTCGTGGAGCAGGAACAGAAACGGCTCGCCGACTTCGCCGCCACGCTGGCCAAACTGCAGGAACAGCACGCCCGCCTGGGCTAAGTAGCCGCCCTGCCCGCCGGCGGACAACTCAGGCCGGCGCCACGGCACCGCGCCGCGGCAACGCGGCCGGTGTGGCGCCGGCCGGCCTCAGCGCGTGCACGATCACGCTCGTATCGACCGGCGCCGTCAGCACCGCGCGCCCGCGCGGCGCGGCACGGCCGCAGCCGGGCTCGATCAGATAATCCGTCGAGTCATGCTCGAAAGTCACCCACAGGCGTGCGTCGCCGGCTTCTATCCATACCGGCGCATCGACATCGAGCACCAGCGGAACATAGGCCCGCATGTCACAACTGCGTGCGCGCGCGGCCTGCGCGGTATTTACAGATCCATGCATCGGGTTCATGATAGTCCTCTCGCTAACGGCCCAGGATTCAAGCATGGCCCTTGCAAACAGGCGAAACAAACGAAACATTCGAATGAATGCCATGAGCGCTGCGCATGAAAGCGCGTGATCGGCTGCCGCCTCTCGACCCGCTGCGCGGCTTCGAAGCCGCGGCGCGCCTGCAAAGTTTCACGCGCGCCGCGGAAGAACTGAATCTCACGCAATCCGCGGTCAGCCGCCAGGTCATCGCGCTGGAAGAAGCGCTGGGCTGCGAACTGTTCAAGCGCCACCCGCGCCACCTGGAACTGACCGAATCCGGCCGCGTGCTGAGCCGCGCCACCGAAGAGGCGTTCCGCCAGTTGCGTGCCGCGGCCGCCACCCTGCGCGAATTCGCGCCGCGGCGCCGGCCGGTCGCGATCACCACCACCGTGGGCATCGCCTCGCTGTGGCTCATTCCGCGCCTGCCGGCCTTCCAGGCGCTGTGCCCGCAGGTGGATGTGCGCATTTCCGCCAATAACGCGGTGGCCGACCTGGCGCGGGAAGATTTCGATCTGGCCATCCGTTACATGCCCGATGCCCATGCACCCGCCCAAGCCACGCGCCTGTTCGGCGAAACCGTATACCCGGTGTGCAGCCCGGCGCTGCTGCAGGGCCGCGCCGGCTTTAGCGCGGCCGACCTGCCGCAACAGGTGCTGCTGCACTACGACGCCGGCGACTCCCCGCTGCCGTGGCTGAACTGGCCGGACTGGCTGCGCGCCACCGGCCTTGCCGAGGTGGCGCCGCGCGCCGCGCTGCGCTTTTCGAACTACGACCAGGTGGTGAGCGCCGCCGTGGCGGGTCAGGGCATCGCACTGGGGCGCGCCCCGCTGGTGGACCGCCTGCTCACCGACGGCTCGCTGGTGCGCGCGTTTGCGGGCGAGTGGGCGGACACCGCACGCGGCTATTACCTGGTAATCCGGCCGCAGCCGGCGCGGCCGGAGGTACACCAGTTCGTGGGCTGGCTGTTGGCCCAGGCCAGACTGCAGGACGCCACGCAGCCGGCAGCGGCCTGACGGCTACGCCTGGCTGCCTGGCGGGCGGGCGCGCGTGCGTCCAGCTGTGGCCTGCCAAAAAATTTTTCCGCTTGCGCCACAAACATTTTGATATTTCGATATACTTGGAATTATGGAAGAACAGCAAGTCGTCAAAGCACTCGCCGCCCTGGCACAAACCCACCGCTTGCGCGTATTTCGCGCGCTGGTGGTGGCCGGGGAACAAGGCCTCACGCCGGGCGTGATGGCCACGGACCTTGATCTCGCGGGCGCCACGCTGTCCTTTCACCTGAAGGAACTGATGCACGCCGGCCTCGTCACGCAGGATCGCCAGGGGCGCAACCTGGTGTACCGGGCCGACTATGCGTCCATGACCGGCCTGTTGGCCTATCTCACCACCAATTGCTGCCAGGGCCAGGCTTGTCTGGACAAGAGCGCGACGTCCTGCGGCTGCTGAAAGGAAACCCCCATGAAACGCTTCCACGTGCATCTGCATGTCGCCGATCTGCCGGCCAGCATCGCCTTTTATTCGCGCCTGTTCGATGCCGAACCGGTTCGCGTCGAGGCCGATTACGCGAAATGGATGGTGGACGACCCGCGCCTCAATTTCGCCATTTCCACGCGCGGCGCCGCGCCCGGCATAGACCACCTGGGCATCCAGACCGATGACGCGGCGGAATTGCCGGCGCTGAAGGCGCGCGCCCTGGCGAGCGGCGGGAGCATCGAGGACGAAGGCCAGACCACCTGCTGCTACGCGCAAAGCGAAAAGCACTGGGTGACCGATCCGCAAGGCATCGCCTGGGAACATTTTCATACGCTCGCGGATATACCGGTATTTCGTGTGGCTGCGGCCAGCGGTGAACAAGCCTCCTGCTGCGCGCCCGCACCCGCCGAAGCGGCTGCGGCGGCCGCGCCGGACGCCTGCTGCACGCCACGCGGGCGCGGCAAGCCGCTCGGCATCGCCGTGAAGTCCGCGGGTTCCTGCTGCTGAGCCACGGCCATGACGGTGCATGTGCTCATCCTGTGCACGCACAATTCGGCGCGCAGCGTGCTGGCCGAGTGCATGCTCAATCACCTGGCCGGGCGCCTGGGGCGCGACGTACGCGCACATAGCGCGGGCAGCGCGCCATCCGGGCGCATCAACCCGCAGGCGCTCGCGGTGCTGCAGGCGGCCGGCATCGCCACGCAAAACTGCCGCAGCAAAAGCTGGGACGAATTCACCGGCGCGGACGCGCCACCGCTGGCGGCCGTGATTACCGTCTGCGACAGCGCGGCCGCCGAATCCTGCCCGGTGTTTTACGGCGCCCCCGGCCAGCCGCCCGCCAAAGCGCACTGGAGCTATGCCGATCCGTCCGTCGCGGCGGGCGGCGAGGACGCGCGCCGCCTGGCTTTCGAACTGACGCGCCAGGCGCTGGGCTACCGCATGCTGCAATTGCTGGCACTGCCGCTGGAAAGCCTGGAGCGCAGCGCGCTGCAGGCGCATCTCGATCACATTGCCCGCAGTTGAAGCACGCCCATGAACGCTACCACCCTGTCCGCAACGCCAGCCCCGTCCATGAGCATATTCGAACGCTATCTCACGCTGTGGGTGGCGCTTTGCATCGTGGCCGGCATCGCCCTGGGCCGCTTGTTGCCGGGTCCGGTCCAGACCATAGGGCGCATGGAATTTGCGCGCGTCAATATTCCGGTCGGGCTGCTCATTTGGGTCATGATCATTCCCATGCTGCTCAGAGTGGATTTCGGCGCCCTGCACCAGGTGAGCCGCCATATGCGCGGCATAGGTGTCACGCTGTTCGTGAATTGGGCCGTCAAGCCGTTTTCCATGGCGTTTCTGGCCTGGCTGTTCGTGCGTCAGGTATTCGCACCCTGGCTGCCCGCAGCGCAGCTGGACAGTTATGTGGCCGGGCTGATACTGCTCGCCGCCGCGCCCTGCACGGCCATGGTGTTCGTCTGGAGCCGCCTGACCAACGGCCATCCGCTCTTCACGCTGACCCAGGTCGCGCTCAACGACAGCATCATGGTGTTCGCTTTCGCGCCCATCGTGGCGCTGTTGCTGGGCCTGTCGTCCATCACCGTGCCGTGGCAAACGCTATTGACCTCGGTGGTGCTGTACATCGTGCTGCCCGTCCTGCTTGCGCAGGCCTGGCGCCACATGCTGCTGCAGCGTGGCGAGAAGGCGCTGGATGCGCTGCTGGCCGCCATCGCGCCCTGGTCCATCGCCGCCCTGCTCGCCACGCTGGTACTGCTGTTCGCGTTCCAGGGCGGCGCCATACTCGAACAGCCGCTGGTGATCGCCATGCTGGCGGTGCCGATCACGCTACAGGTGCTGTTCAATTCCGCGCTGGCTTACTGGCTCAACCGCCGTTTGGGAGAAGTGCACGAAGTGGCCTGTCCGTCGGCCCTGATCGGCGCCAGCAATTTTTTCGAACTGGCGGTGGCCGCCGCCATCAGCCTGTTTGGATTCGAATCCGGTGCCGCACTGGCCACCGTGGTGGGCGTGCTGATCGAAGTGCCGCTCATGCTGTTCGTGGTGCGCGTGGTAAATCGCAGCCGCGACTGGTACCGGGCGGGCGTCGCGCGCGCGTGATGCGCGCCTGCCGGCGGGCCTAACGTCG
>JAEUNN010000157.1 GCA_016791085.1 Rhodocyclaceae bacterium
GAATCCCATTCAAAATCTGCTGCCCGCGCCAGCGATACTCCGTGCTTGGCAATGTTGGCGGCGTCTTTGGTCGTATCGTAGCTGAACTCCATGGGTATTATTGTATGCACAATAATACCCATGGGCAAAATTTTGTGCATACCCCTGGCAGCGCGTCGAGTGCCACCGCAGGCTTTTACACCGGCGCGAGGCGCCCGTTAAAAATTACTCGGACGCTGGTTGCCATGCCACCGCGTGGCCGGGACCTGGCGCGTATTTCTGCTGCCGGTCTTGCCAGTCTGGCATGCGCTTCAGGAATGTTTCGGCGCGCCGTCGCCGCGCGCCACCGCTGCAGCGGCGCTTTTGCCATCTACGGTCGCAACCGCGTCGTTGCCCCGCAAGGCGCCCGGAAAGTACTGTGCGGTAAGGCTTTTGCTGTGCAGGGGCTGCGGACTGGCGGGGCCGCTGCCATAGCGCCGCCAGTCCTGTACCCAATGCACGTGGTCGGCTAGTTCCAGCATGCCTATGGTTTCGCGGTCGCCGATCAGGATGCCCTGCACGTAAAGCCCGAATTCGTCCTTGGCCTGCTGCAGACGCGCGGCCAGTTCCGCCGTGGCGCCGAATTCGCCGTCCGAGGCAATCAGCAAATCCGCGGCGCGCCAGTTGGTTTCGTGCAGTTTGTCCACCGCGCGCGCCAACGGGCCGCATATGTCGGTGCCGCCGCCGAAGCTTTGGCCGAGAAATTCGGTCAGCGCCTGTAAACCTTCGGCGTCGGCCTTAAGTTCCAGTTCCAGCACCTCGTCCGGGCCGCCGAATGCGTACAGGTAGCAGGGCCGGCGCTGGGCGTGGGCGGCGCGCATGGCTTCCAAGACGGTGGCTTTGGCTACCGTTTCGGCGCCGCCCTGCATGGAGCCGGAGGTGTCCACGCATAACAGTATCGGCCCCATCTGCAGCCGCTTCTGCGGCGCGCGCTGCGGTGTCGGGCGCCATACGGGGGCCGGCAGGTCGCGCGTTTCTTCGTAGTGATCCTGTTCGTCGTAAGTCAGCAGCGCGCGCTCAAAATGCCGCGCGTGCCACACCAGGCGCAGGCGCGGGTGCAACAGCAGCGCGGCTTCGCAGGGCAGCATGCGGGCGATGCGGCCGGAGCGCTTGATGCCGCGGGTTTCGCCGGGCAGGTCGGGCACGCACACCTGGCGCCGCGTCGGGCGCGGCGCCTGGCCTTCTTCCTCTATGGTCAGTTCGACGCGGTTGGAGTCGTCGTCCTCGTCGGTCTGGCGGGCCCGTCCCAGTTTGCGGATCAGGTTCACGAGTTCCGGCATGTGCTCGATCTGCTTGCGTATGCGCAACACCTCGCGCCAGCCCGGGTTGCTGAGCAGGCCGCGCATGGTGTCCCAGCGGCAGTTCTTGACCATGTCGCCCAGTTCGCCCAGCACATAGATGAGTTCGTCCAGTTCGCCCTGGCGCTCGCTCCAGTCGGCGCGAAACGATTCGACGGCCAACTGGGCGGCCTGCAGTTCGGTGGCGCCGCGGTCCAGGAAATCCGGAATGCGGTCCAGGTGCCAGAGCAGGCTGCGCAGGATGAGGTCGGTCAGTTCGGGCTGGTCGCGGCAATAGCCGGCCAGTTCCAGGTCGGCGATGCAATCGCGCGCCGGCAGCGCCGGATGGCCTACCGGCCAGCGTTGATCGGCCTGCGGCGCGAGCGCGCCGGCCAGCAGTTCTTCGCGCAGTTGTTCCAGCGCGGCCAGACGCGGCTCGAGCAGGCCGTTGCTATTGACCAGACCTTGCAGCCACAGTCCGCGCGGCAGGCGAGCGAGCGGGGCGAGTTGCGCTTCAAGCGGGCTTAGCGGATCCAGGCTGGGCGGAACGGGCGGGCTGGCCATGGGGTGCGGGGTCAGGTCGCGGCCTGCCGGGTGAGGCGCCGCGGCTGGCGTTCGGACCCGTAAATTCGGTGCATGGCAATGCCCGCTTCAGGCGGCCAGCACGGGCACGTCCATGGGTTCGGGCAGCACGCCGCTGTCTTTTTCGAGGCGCGGCAAGTCCTCGAAGGCGGCGCGTACGGCGAGCGCGCGGGCACGCAAGTGCACCAGCGCGTCCAGGCGTGCCCCCAGGTGGGCACGCGCGCGCAGCGCAAATGCCGGATCCAGCCACAATGCCTGGGCGGCATGTGCGTCCAGATCGGCGCATAGCGCACCCAGCGCGGCGATATAGCGATCCACGCGCGCCAGCGCGGCGTCGACCTGTGCCTGGCGCGCCGCGATATGCGCGGCGCCATAGCGGCGCTTGCGCGTATAGGTCATGCGCGTGGCCGAGGCCGCGCCCTTGTTGTCGCTCACGCTGGCATCGACCTCGTCGGCACCGAAGCGCAGGCGGCCGGATTCGTCGTAATCAAGGTCATTGGCTTCGCGCTCGGCTTGCACCTGGGCTTCGAAAGCTTCGACCACGCGCGTGACCAGCAGGGGCTCGGCGCTGGCTGCCACGCCGAGGCGTTCGGTAAGCCAGCGGTCGATGTCCTGTTGCTGGTCCAGGCGCGCTGCGCAACAGTAGGGCAGCAGCCACAAATCCCAGCGCGTGATTTGCGTGCGGCCTTCCGCGGCCGCGGCGCAGGCCAGCAGGCGGCGGATTTTGACCCAGCGGCGGTCCGACACGTACAGGTTGCGGGCGGCCAGTTCCGCGCGCAGGTCGGCCAGCAGGCCCGCCACGTCTGCGGGCAGCAGCATGCCGCGGGCGCTGGCGGTGAGCGCCTGCAGGTCGGCATCGGTCAGGCGATGGGGCAGTTCCGGGGCGGGTGCCGCATCGTCCAGTTCGAGCAGGCTCGCGAAAGCGGCGTGACTGACCGGCTCTATGATCAGGCGCAGCAGAAAGCGGTCGAAAAACGCGTCGCCGACTTCATCTTCGGGCACCAGATTGGTGGCTCCGACCACGCTGATGAGCGGGCAGCGCATGCGGCCGGCGCCATTGTCGAATTCGCGCTCGTTGAGCAGCGTGAGCAGGGCGTTAAGGATCGCGCTATTGGCCTTGAACACTTCGTCTATGAACGCGATGCCGGCCTGCGGC
>JAEUNN010000167.1 GCA_016791085.1 Rhodocyclaceae bacterium
CGCCGACCTCGGCCTTGCGGCCCAGAAAAAACGGCGCGTCGCTTTCGTCGAAGGCCTTGGCGCCCGGGTAGGGGCAGCGCGTGGTATCGACCACGGTGCGTTCGGTATCCGGATTGGCCGCGGTGCCGCGCAACAGGTCTGCCAGCAGCCGGAAACTGTCGCCCTGCTGCGGCCAGTCGCGCAGGTCGAATACCTGCGTGTCGCCCAGCCCGGACAGGCCCAGAGAAAATATGTCCGGGTCGGCGCCGGGCAATAGCACCGGCACGACGCGCGGCGGCGAGGGCAGGCGCCGTGCCGCCGCGACTTCGCCTTTCTGCCAGCCGGACAGTCCGTCCGACCCTGCGCACACCAGCATGGCGTGGGTATGGTGCAGGATGGTCGAGGTGGTTTGCGGCACTTCATTTTCGGCGCCGTATTCGGCCGCATCCGACAGGCGGATTTGCAGGCGCTCCTGCTGCAGTGCGTTCGCCAGGCGCTCGGCGTTGGCGCGGCCGGCGCGCGAATTTGAAATGAAGGCGTCGTAGCCGGCGTAGCGCTGGCTGCGGTCGTAGGTCGCCGTGGCCGCGACGGCCGGGCGCCCTGCGGGAAATGCTGCCATGTTGCGCTTGGTGCGTGGCGCGGGGACAGCCGGCGGCGGCTGGTCGGGCGCGGGCGGCGGCGCATCGGCAGGCGGGGCGGCCCACATGTCGCTGGCGGGGTCGCCATCGGCGCCGGATAGGGTGGCGTCGCCGGGCGCGGCCGCGGCGGCGGCCAGTTCCGCCTCCAGTCCGGCGCGCAGGCGTTCTATCGCGGCGGGCCGCTGTTCGGCCAGTTCGCCGTGGTCGGCGAGCAGCGTGAGCGTGTCGGCCAGGCGCAACAGGCGCAGGTCGAATTCGTCCTGGTCTTGCGGGCCGGCCGGTGCGTTGCCCGACACGCGTTCTTCAAACGCGTATTCCGGCTCGTAGGGCAGGCCCAGCAGGCTGTAGTCCAGGCCCAGTTCGGCCAGTGCGGGCGGCAACATGGCGCCGAATGCTTCGTCGAAGCGCGTGGCGAAATCGGCGCGCGCGCGGCGCGCATCTTCGGTGTCGGCGCGCTGTTCTATGCGTGCCGGCACCACCAGCAGTTGCAGCGGCCGGCCGCGGCGCAGATCGAGCACCTGCGGCGAGCGGAAGTCGTCCGCCACGCGCCGCGTGCCCTCCACGTTCTGGCGGTTGGCGGCGGTCATCATGACCACCACGTCGGCCAGCTGGTAGGCG
>JAEUNN010000182.1 GCA_016791085.1 Rhodocyclaceae bacterium
CGCCCTTCGTTGCCGGGGCCGGGCGCATCCAGCCACACCATGGCCCCCAGCGGTATGGTGCGCGCATCGACCGCCACACTGCGCCCGCCGGTAAGCGGCACGCCCAGCGCACCGGGCGGACCTTCATCGTCGCGCAGGCCGCTCAGGACGCGAAAAAACACGAAACTCGGATCGGCCTTGAGCAAATCCGGCAGGCGGCTCGGATTGGCGCGCGCCCACTCGCGTATGCCCTGCATGGATACCGCGTCCGCGCGCATTTCGCCCTGGTCTATGAGCCAGCGCCCTATCGACGCATAGGGCATGCCGTTCTGGTCGGCATAGCCCACGCGCACGCGGCTGCCGTCGGGCAGTTCGACGCGGCCCGAACCCTGCACCTGCAGGAATACCACGTCCATCGCGTCCTCTGCCCAGAACAGCGCGCTCTGGGCATATTTGTCGGGCTGCGCGGCAATCTCGGCACGTGTGAAATACGGGACCAGGCGGCGCCCTTGCAGCCTGCCGCGCAGCCGCATGGATTTCAGTTCCGGGTGTACCTCGGCCAAATCCACCACGATCAGATCGTCCGGCACGCCGTAAATCGGATAGCGGTATGCGCCGCCGGCCTTGCGGTCGGCGCGCAACAAGGGCTCGTAATAGCCGGTGATGAGCCCCTCCGTGCTGGCATCGGGATTGACCACCTGAAACGGCTCGAAGCGCGTCATGAAAAATTGCGCCAGTTCGGCGCGCGGGCCGCCGCGGTGCAGTTCAGCTTCGGTGCAGGCGGCGGTCCAGTCGGGCTTGCGCGCCAGTGCGCGGCAGGACGCGATGAAGGCCTCCAGCGCGGGCGCCGGATCGTCCTCGCCCCAGCCCGGCAGATCGTCCCAACTCACCCGCCGCAGCGGCGCCGCCGCTGGCGGCGGCTGCACCTGCGCGCCCGGACAGGGCGGACACTGCGCCGGGCGCGGCGCCTCTTGCGGCGCCTGCGGACCGCCCGTCGTGCACGCCGCCAACGCCAGCGCGCACAGCAAATAGCAAGGAATTTGGCGCATAGTCATGGATTCGTTTACAGTTCCGCGCGCGAAGGGCGGCAGTATAGTCCGTCCGGCGGGACCGGCGCCGCGGGCGCCGCCGCTTCACACTGGATGACTTATGTGGGTCGTATTTCTCGAAGCCGGAGTGGCGCTGGTGCTGCTGTCCATCATCGTCTGGGTAACTTTGCCGTCCAAGCGGGACAAGGACGATCGGGAAGGAAAAGATCGATGAGCAACGCCGGCGACCATGGCTTGCGCTCGTTGCTGGCGCGCGCCGAAGCCATATTGCTGCGCGTGGAAGGCATGCTGCCGCCCGCGCCCAGTCCGCCGGACTGGACCGCCGCGGTGGCGTTTCGCTGGCGCAAAACCAATGGGCGCGGCTGGCTGCAACCGGTCGGCAAATTGCCGCGCATCCGGCTTGCCGACCTGCTCGACGTGGACGTGCAAAAACAGCGCCTGGACGCCAATACCCGGCAATTCGTGCGCGGCATGCCGGCCAACAACGCGCTGCTCACGGGGGCGCGCGGCACCGGCAAATCGTCGCTGGTGAAAGCCCTGCTCAACGAATACCAGCGCC
This sequence comes from Rhodocyclaceae bacterium, assembly GCA_016791085.1. GTDB lineage: Bacteria > Pseudomonadota > Gammaproteobacteria > Burkholderiales > Rhodocyclaceae > JAEUNM01. The sequence continues at coordinate 1,588 of JAEUNN010000182.1, forward strand.
AGGGCCTGCGCCTGATCGAAATGGACAAAAACGACATGGCCGACCTGCCCGACGTGGTGGACCTGGTGTCGCGGCGCAACGAGCGCTTCATCCTGTATTTCGACGATCTGTCCTTCGAATCCGGCGAACCCGGCTACAAGGCCCTCAAAAGCGTGCTGGACGGTTCGGTGTCGGCCATGTCGGACAACACGCTCATTTACGCGACCTCGAATCGCCGCCACCTGATGCCCGAATATCATTTCGAGAACCTCGAAACGCGCCATGTCGGGGGCGAAATCCACCCGGGTGAGGCGGTCGAAGAAAAAGTGTCGTTGTCGGACCGATTCGGGCTCTGGCTGTCGTTCTACCCGTTCGACCAGAACGCCTACCTGCAGATCGTGGAGCACTGGCTGCGCCATTATGGCGTGCCTGCCGAACGCATCGCCGAAGCCCATCCGGCCGCATTGCAGTGGGCCTTGCTGCGCGGTTCGCGCAGCGGCCGCGTGGCCTGGCAGTTCGCCCTGGATTGGGCCGGCCACAGCGGCGCGGCCTGATGCGCGGCGCCGCGGCCGGCGCTCAGTCGCGGTAGCCGGGGTTCTTGCGGTCCAGCTTGCGCAACAGCGCCGGCCAGGCCAGGCCGCCGCCCGCGCCGTGCGTCACCATCTGCCATTGCCGCTCGGCCCCGGCAATGATGTTCGCGCCGATATGCCGCAGCGGCCCGCCGCCGGCTTGCGCGCGCACCTGCATCATGCAGCTGGCTTCGAAAAAATACATCGCCACGAATGCTTCGGCGACCGAGCGGCCGACCGTGAGTAAGCCGTGGTTGCGCAACATCAGAAAGCGCTTGTCGCCCAGATCGCGCACCAGACGCGGCTTTTCGTCGGCTTCCAGCGCGACGCCCTCGTAATCGTGATAGGCCAGCGAAGCCAGCACGAATATCGAATGCTGCGACAGCGGCAGCAAGCCCTGTTCCTGTGCCGCGACCGCCACGCCATTCACGCTATGCACGTGCAGGACACAGGCCGCGTCGGACCGCGCCGCGTGGATTGCGCTATGTATCGTGAATCCGGCCGGGTTGATGTCGGCCGCGCCGGCATCCAGCTTGTTGCCGTGCAAATCCACCTTGACCAGACTGGACGCAGTGATTTCCTCGAACATCAACCCATAGGGATTGATCAGGAAATGATGGTCGGGCCCCGGCAGGCGCGCCGAAATATGCGTGAATATCAGGTCGTCCCAGCCGAATAGCGCGACCAGCCGGTAACAGGCGGCCAGATCGACGCGGATTTGCCACTCGACCGGATCGAACGACGATGCGGACTGGATACCCTGCGCCATGTCTCACCCTCCTGATCGTTGAAGCCGGCTGCGACCGCCGCCCGCCTATCGAGTGTGCCGCCGCGCCTGTCGCCTGGTGCCCAGGAAGGGACTCGAACCCCCACGCCTTGCGGCGCCAGAACCTAAATCTGGTGCGTCTACCAATTTCGCCACCTGGGCCAGGCGCGCGATTTTACCCGCAATCCTGCACCCGGCAAGCACGCACGCGCACGGCATCCTAAAATCCGCTGTCTGCGCCCTCCCCGCTACGGCATGTCGGTAGACCATTACGAAAATTTTCCCGTCGCGTCCTGGCTGCTGCCGGCACGCCTGCGCGAGCCCGTCGCCGCGGTGTATTGGTTCGCGCGCCGCGCCGACGACGCCGCCGACGAGGGCGATGCGCCGCCCGCCCAGCGCCTGGCTGCGCTCGACGCCATGCGCGCCCAGCTTGATTGCGTGAGCGCCGGCCGCACGCCCGACGACGCCGTGATCGCGCGGCTCGCGCGCGCGGTCGCGGAACACCACCTGCCGCTCGCGGCCTGTTACGACCTGCTCGACGCCTTCGCCCAGGACGTGGTCAAAACCCGCTATGCCGATTACGTGGAACTGCGCGACTATTGCCGCCGCTCGGCCGACCCGGTGGGTCGCCTGATGCTGGCCCTGTACCGCGCCGCGACGCCCGACAACATCGCCTGTTCCGACGCCATCTGCACCAGCCTGCAACTTATCAACCACTGGCAGGACGT
>JAEUNN010000233.1 GCA_016791085.1 Rhodocyclaceae bacterium
CCGCGATAGCGCGGCAATTGCGCGCTCTGCCCGCTTGCCGCTACGGCACCGCGATCCGGCAGGAACACGTATTCGCACGCCGGGTCCAGCGCGCCGCCATGTTCGGCATCCCGATTCAGCAAAGGAAGATAGCCCAGTTCGGCCAGCAATATGCGTTCAAAACGCCGCAACAGCGGTGCCGCCGGCCCCATGCCGGCCAGGTCGGCGATGGTGAGCGCGTAGGCCTCGAACAGTTCGGCGTGCGCGTCTTCGCGCGGCAGCAGTTGCAGCAGCAGTTCGTTGAGGTAATAGGCGAGCAGCACGGCACGCCCCGACAGCATGGCTTGTCCGCCGCGCCACTCGGCGCGCGTGAGGGTTTTGAGTTCGCCCGCGCCGCTCCAGCTGACGACCAGCGGCTGAAATTCGATCAACACGCCACGCAGCGCCGAACGCGGCCGCTTGGCGCCCTTGGCGACCACACCGAGGCGGCCGTGGCTGCGCGTGAATAACTCGACGACGAGGCTGGTTTCGCGGTAGGGCAGCGTGTGCAGTACGAATGCCGCGGCGTGTTCGACGCGCTGTTTGGGTGTCACTCGTAGCCCAGCGAACGCAGCGCACGTTCGTCATCGGCCCAACCGCCACGCACTTTCACCCATAACTCGAGGTACACGCGGCCGCCCAGCAACTTTTCGAGGTCGAGCCGGGCTTCGGTGCCGACTGCTTTCAACAGTGCGCCACCCTCGCCGATCACGATAGATTTGTGACTGTCGCGATCGACCACCACCGCCGCATGGATGCGGCGCAGGTCCGGCGTTTCTTCGAAGCGCTCGATTTCCACCGCGATGCCGTAGGGCAATTCCTGACCCAGCTTGCGAAACAGCTTTTCGCGCACGTATTCCGCGGCCAGGAAGCGCTCGCTGCGATCGGTGGCGCTATCGGCGTCGAACATGGCCGGCGCCTCGGGCAGATAGCCGCCTACGGTCCGCAGCAATTCCACGCAGCCCACGCCACTCGCGGCGCTGACCGGCAGAATTTCGGCGAATGGCCGCAGATCTTTTATCTGGTCGATAAACGGCAGCAACAGGCGCTTGTCGGCCAGTTTGTCGACCTTGTTGATCACCAGCATGAGCGGCCGATCCTGCGGCGCCAGCATGAGCGCCTCGCGGTCGGCCGGCGTGAAGCGGCCGGCTTCCACCATGAACAGCACCACATCCACGTCGGCCAGCGCCTGCACCACACTGCGGTTCATGGTGCGATTGAGCGCATTGCGATGTTTGGTCTGATAGCCGGGCAGATCGACGAATACGAATTGCTGCGTATCGGTGGTCAGGATGCCGTGTATGCGATGGCGCGTGGTTTGCGCCTTGCGCGAAATGATGCTCACCTTCTCGCCCACCAGGCGATTGGTCAGGCTGGATTTGCCCACGTTGGGCCGGCCCAGTATGGCCAGGTAGCCGCAGCGAAATGCTTTTTCGGTGGATTGCACGGTCAGCGCGACAGTTCGGTCAGTGCGGCACGCGCGGCGTCCTGCTCGGCCGCGCGGCGGCTGCTGCCGTTGCCGCGCGTTTCCAGCTTGCCGCCAGCGACGCGGCAATACACCTCGAATTGCTGCGAATGTGCGGCGCCGCAAGTTTGCACCAGCCCATATTCGGGCAGCGCCATGTGCCGGCCCTGCAGCCATTCCTGCAGCGCGGTTTTGGCATCTTTGGCCGGACGGGCCGCGTCGAGTTCGCTCATGCTCTGCGCGAACAGGCGCTCCACGACGGCCTGCGCGGCCGCGAACCCGGCATCCAGATAGATGGCCGCCACGATGGCCTCGAGCGCATCCGCGAGGATGGACGGACGGCGATGCCCGCCGCTTTTGAGTTCGCCCTCGCCCAGGCGCAAATGATCGCCCAGCGCGAGCTGGCCGGCAATGCGGGACAGGGCTTCCTGGCGCACCAGGCTGGCGCGCAGACGTGACAGGTCGCCTTCGCTCGCCGCTTCAAAGCGCTGGTATAGAAGCGCCGCGACGATGCAATTGAGCACGCCGTCGCCGAGAAACTCCAGGCGCTCGTTGTGCGGAGAACTATGGCTGCGATGCGTGAGCGCCGCCGCCAGCAGTTCGGGGCGCTTGAAACGGTGCCCCAGCGCCTGTTCGAGGGTAGCGAATTGAGTCACGTAGCCGCTATTCCGCAGCGCTGCCGGCGGTCGTGCCTTCGAAGTCGAGCACCAGACTGGCGATGCCTATCAGGTGAATTTTTTTCGAATAGGCAAAGGAAATGACCACCTGGCCGTTGTCCTTGGTGATGTCCAGATCCGCCGAGGTGATGGCCTCGGCGTAATCGATGGTGGCCCGTTTATCGTAGGCGCGGCGTATGTCCGGCACCGTCGCGTTGCGGGTTTCGCCACTTTTGACGATGGCTTTTATGTTTTTCAGTATCGTGTAGTACTCGATGTAGGCCGGCACCACCTTCATGCCCAGGATGACACCGAACGCCACCAGGGTGCCTACCAGCAGAAACCCGATGAGACTTAAGCCACGCTGCCGCCGCATGTCACCTTCCCCCGCTCACTTGAATCCGCCGATGCGTCCGAGATCCCCGAAATTGAACCAGATGAAAAATGCGCGCCCGACGATATTGCGCTCGGGCACGAAACCCCATACGCGCGAATCGGACGAGGCATCGCGGTTATCTCCCATCGTGAAGTAATGTCCCGGCGGGACGGTGCAACTGAAGCCGGAACTATCATAGTGGCAATTTTCGCGGAATGGATAATTTCCCTCCGGCAAGGGCAGTCCAGGCGGCGATTCGCGGTCATTCAATATCCAGTGTTCCGTATCGCCCAGCTTTTCGACGAATTTTTGCGCATAGTACAGCTTGCTCGGGATCAGGTAATTACCCTGCGCCTGCGTCGCCACCACCTGGCCGTTGACGGAAAGCCGCTTGTCGGCATACACGACACGGTCGCCCGGCAGTCCCACCACACGCTTGATGTAGTTGATGTTCGGATCCTTGGGGAAGCGGAACACCATGACCTCACCGCGTTTGGGCTCGCCCACGTCGATGATTTTCTTGTTGATGACCGGCAGGCGGATGCCGTAGGCGTACTTGTTCACGAGGATGAAATCGCCCACCAGCAAGGTTGGCACCATCGATTCCGACGGAATTTTGAACGGTTCGACGACAAAGCTGCGCAGCCCGAACACCACCAGAATGACCGGAAAGAAACTCGCGCCGTATTCCACCCACCAGGGCTCTTTCGCAGATTTACCGCGCCGCTTGGCAAATACGAGCTTGTCGGCCAGCCACAACACGAAGGTAATGACCAGCAGGATGAACAGTATCAGTGCAAAATCGAAACCGGAACCGTCAAACATGTGTTCTCTGCTTTTCTTTCGATGAATCGGCCGGCTCGGCGCCCCGCCTCACTTATCGCCCACTTTCAGCACAGCCAGGAAGGCCTCCTGCGGCACCTCGACCGTGCCTATCTGCTTCATGCGCTTCTTGCCGGCTTTCTGCTTTTCGAGCAGCTTTTTCTTGCGCGTGATGTCGCCGCCATAACACTTGGCGAGCACGTTCTTGCGCATGGCCTTGATGTTTTCGCGCGCGATGATGTGCGAACCGATCGCTGCCTGCACCGCCACGTCGTACATCTGGCGCGGTATCAACTCACGCAGCTTGGACGCGATTTCGCGCCCGCGGTAGATGGAATTCGCGCGATGCACGATGACCGACAAGGCATCGACACGATCGCCATTGACCAGCAGGTCCAGCTTCACGACATCTGCGGCGCGGTATTCCTTGAAGTCGTAATCGAGCGAGGCGTAGCCGCGTGACACCGATTTGAGCTTGTCGAAAAAGTCGAACACCACTTCGGCGAGCGGCAGATCGTAGAGCATCTGCACCTGGCGTCCGTGGTAGCGCATGTCCTTCTGCGTGCCGCGCTTCAGCTCGCACAGCGTGATGACCGGCCCGACGTAATCTTGCGGCACGAAAATCGAAGCTTCGATGATGGGCTCGCGGATTTCGGCGATGCGCGACTGGTCGGGCAGCTTGGACGGATTTTCGACCATGACCACACTGCCGTCCGCCATGGCCACCTCATACACCACGGTGGGCGCGGTGGTGATGAGGTCCATGTCGAATTCGCGCTCCAGCCGCTCCTGCACGATTTCCATGTGCAGCAGGCCCAGAAAGCCGCAGCGGAAGCCAAACCCCAGCGCCTGCGACACTTCCGGCTCGTACTGCAGCGAAGCGTCGTTGAGCTTGAGTTTTTCCAGCGACTCGCGCAATTGATCGTATTCGTTCGGCTCCACCGGATACAGGCCCGCAAACACCTGCGGCTTGATTTCCTTGAAGCCCGGCAAAGGCTGTTCGGCGGGCCGGTCGGCACGCGTGAGCGTATCGCCGACCTTGGCCGCCTTGAGTTCCTTGATGCCGGAAATCACGAAGCCGACCTCCCCGGCCGACAGCGATTCGCGCGCGGCGGATTTGGGCGTGAATACGCCGACCTGATCGCACAGATACTGCGCGCCGGTAGACATGAGCAGAATTTTGTCCTTGGGACGCAGTTCGCCATTCACCACGCGCACCAGCATCACCACGCCGACATAATTGTCGAACCAGGAATCGATGATGAGCGCCGACAGCGGCGCGTCCGGATTGCCCTTGGGTGGCGGGATGCGCGCGATCAGGGCTTCCAGGATGTCGTCGATGCCGACGCCGGTCTTGGCGCTGGCAAGCACCGCCTCGGACGCGTCTATGCCTATCACGTCCTCGATTTCGCCGCGCGCGCGCTCGGGATCGGCCGACGGCAAATCTATCTTGTTGAGTACCGGCACGACTTCGACGTGCTGTTCCAGCGCCGTATAGCAGTTGGCGACGGTTTGCGCCTCCACGCCCTGCGACGCATCGACCACCAGCAGCGCCCCTTCGCAAGCCGCCAGCGAGCGGCTCACCTCATAGGAAAAATCCACGTGGCCGGGCGTGTCGATCAGATTCAGGTTGTAGCGTTCGCCACTTCTGGCCACATAGCTCAAGGCCGCGGTCTGCGCCTTGATCGTGATGCCGCGCTCGCGCTCGAGATCCATGGAATCGAGCACCTGTTCTTCCATTTCGCGGTCGGACAGGCCGCCGCAGCGCTGAATCAGGCGATCCGCCAGCGTGGATTTGCCGTGGTCGATATGGGCAATGATGGAAAAATTGCGAATGTGCAGCATCGGATATGAAAAAGGGTGCCCGGAGCACCCTTGCGTAGACTGGAGCGTGGATAGCGCGCGGGCGCAATTCTATCCGATCCCGCGCAAATGGGCACGCACCGCCGCTTCGTCGAGGAAATAGTGGCACAGCTCGGTGCCCCCTGCCATGAGGACGGGCACAAGTTCGCCCAGCCGCGCTTCCAGTTCCGCATCGCTATCGACATCGACATACACCACTTCCGCACCGAATTCGGCGGCGATGGGGTCGAGCGCTGCGCGCATGTCGTCGCAGAGGTGGCAGTAGCCGCGCCCATAGAGCGTAAGTTGCGGGCTCATGGCGCCGCCGCGGCGGAAAGCCGGATGAGTGAGATATGCGCTGTCGCGCACCCGCCCGTCCCCATCACGCGGGATGGTCCGTCGCGTCGGCGCGGCGTATGTCCAGCGCGCCGCGGCTGCCCAGGCGGCGTCCGGCGCGCCGCGCCGCCACGAGGCCGGCCGCCAGGCCGGCGCAGAACGCCAGCGCCACGGCAAGGTCGCGCGCCGGGCCGTCGGCCAGCGGCATCACGGCCAGGGCCGCAACGAGGCCCGCAAACAGCGGCAACAGGTAACAGATGCAAGCCGCGGCAAGCGTCGTGCCCTCCGGCACGCTTACCACCAGGCGATCGCCCACGCTGGCGCCGCAGCGGTTGGGCACGCGCAACAGGAGCGGACGCGCGCAAGCCGAACTGCCGCCGCAACCGCCCGCTTCGGCACAGTGACCGCAGCCGCGCTCGCGCCTGCATTCGATCAGCATGTCCGTGCCGGATATGCCGCGCACGATGCCCAACTGCTCCATCACCGTTTTTTGGCCTCCACGCCGTCACCCAGGCGCTGCAAGGTCGCGAGCGGCACTTCACCGACCACGGTAATCATGTCGCCGCCGGTGACGCGCCGGTACACCTGGGTCGCGCCGACGCGCTTGGCGCCGCCCGCCTGGTTGGGCGTGGCGACCGGTTCGATGAACACCGATACGGCTGCAATGCCATCGGAAAACACCACATGCACGGAATCCCGCCCGCCCGAACCGGACAGGCGGCGCAGACCCGCGATCTGGCGGAAGCCGGGCACGCTATTGCGAAATACCCAGTCCGCCGGCGGCGCGCCCAGATCGACCGCCTCGCTAGTCTGGATTTTCCATTCCGGCGCGCTCGCGTCATAGCGCGATTTCAACTGCTCCGGGTCTGCCGCGGCGCCGTAGCGAACCTGACTGAAGCCGAACTGCTCCAGGGTTTCGCCCTGCTCGTCGATCAGCCTGGCCTTGAGCAGCAGGCCGCTTTTGGCATCCAGCCAGAGCTTGTGGCCGTAACGGTAAGGATCGCGCGGAGTCAGTTCCACGACTTGGCTGTCCATGCCCGCGATGCGCGCGCGCCCGGCCAGACGCAAGGTATAGCTTTCCTGCAACAAGCCCACCGATTCCGGCAGCAGCGCCGGGAAGCTTTTACGCACCCGGTTACGCTCTATGATGATGGTGTGGGACAGCGGCAGCACGCAGCGTACTTCGTCGCCGATGCGCACTACCTCGCGCGGACTGCCGTCCAGCACTTCCAGGCGCTCGCGCGCCACGCCGCCTTCGACGATTTGCGTAACGCTGGAGGTTTCCTGGCGGGCGCCGCTCTGATAGGAAAATACGCCGGAGTAACTAAGCTTTTGCGCCGCATGGACGGCGTTGGAAAGCCAAGTTGCGGGGTCCTGAGGCGGGGCCTGCGCAGCGACGCTCAGGGTCAGACACAAGCCGGCCGCGCCCAGCGGCCAGCGACAGGAAATGAATTTCATCGAGCCGCCACGGCCGGCAGCGTGTCGACATCCATGACCGAACGCACGTAGGGCGCCACGCCCTGCATGCCGGTCCTGGGCGACACGCCCTGATGCGCAACCAGATATCCTTCGACCGGCGCGTCCAGCGTACTGATATTGGCGGTGCGCAAGCCGCTGCGGCCATCCGGATACTGAGCCGTTTGCGTCACCGACCCAGGCCCGGTATCCAGGCCGCCCTGCAGGGATAGTGCCACCCAGCCGATCGCACAGATGCCCAGCATCGCGGCCATGGCCGGCAACACCAGGGGGTGACGCGGCTTGCGTGCAGCCGCCTGCGGCGCCAGCACGGTGGGTTCCGTGTCCAGTTGCTGCATGACGCGAGCGGCAATGTCGAATTTCGGTGCGGCGGGCTCGCGCCGCATGCACTCGCCGATTACGTGATACATCGTCCAGCTTTGGCGCAAGCGCTCATCGCGCCCCAATACCTGAGCGACATGCTGCGCGCGTGCATCATCCAGGGCGCTGTCAACCAGCGCAGATACTTCTTCATCCATGATCGATCACCACCTCTTGTCCGGCGCCGTCTCCAGCAAGGGCCGCAGCTTCGCGGCGATTGCCTCGCGGGCTCTGAATATGCGCGACCGCACGGTGCCGATGGGGCAATCCATGATGGTCGCGATTTCCTCATAACTCAGTCCTTCCAATTCGCGCAAGGTGATGGCCGTACGCAACTCCTCCGGCAGGGCTGCAATGGCGGCATTGACCGTTTCACCGATCTGTTTCGACAGGAACACGTGCTCCGGCGTGTTGACGTCGCGCAACATGTCTCCGTCATCGAAAGACTCGGCCTCTTCGGCGTCGAATTCGGTAGACGTGGGCGCGCGCCGCCCCTGTGAAACGAGGTAATTTTTTGCGGTATTGATGCCAATGCGGTAGAGCCAGGTGTAGAAGGCGCTTTCGCCACGGAACGCCGGCAGCGCCCGATAGGCCTTGATGAAAGCTTCCTGCGTGACATCCTCTACCTCAGCCGGATCGCGAATCAGTCTGGAAAGCAACCTACCCAGCTTGCGCTGGTACTTTTCGACCAATAGGCCGAACGCGCGCTTGTCGCCCTGCTGCGCGCGTTCAACCAGAAGCTGGTCAGCTTCGCGTTCTCCCATGGATGATGGCCAGAGCTGCTTTTTATTGGACAGGTAATCGGACTAGGTCCGAGCGGCCTGGAAGTATATCCCACGCTGCGCCGCAACTTGGCTTCTCACCGACGGCCATGTGACCGTCCCCCCGGCGAATAGTTCATATGGTATCAGGGTTAATCCCCGTGCTTCCAGGCACTGTGCCCGGTGCCCGATTTTTTCCGCACATGCTATATTTTCCGCCCTCTAACGCTGGCGCTACGAAGCATGGTGCATGAATTCGACGTGCTGATCGTTGGCAGCGGGCTCGCCGGCCAGTCCCTCGCGCTGCGGCTTGCGCCCTACCGGCGTGTCGCGTTGGTCACCAAGGCCACGCTGGAACATAGCGCCAGCGCCTGGGCCCAGGGCGGCATCGCCGCGGTGCTGGAAAGCCCGGACTGCGTGAACGACCACATGCGCGATACGCAAATCGCCGGCGCCGGACTGTGCGACCCGGCCGCCACCCGTTTCGTGGTCGAAAATGCGCGCCGCAACATCGAATGGCTGATCGCCCAAGGCGTTCCTTTCGATCGCGATGCGTCCGCCAAGTCGGGATTCCATCTTACGCGCGAGGGCGGTCACAGCCACCGCCGCATCATTCACGTGGTCGATGCCACCGGCTCGGCGGTCCAGCATACGCTGACCGCAAAAGTACGCGCTCATCCGAACATCCGGATATTCGAACGTCACGTCGCGGTGGACCTGGTTCTGGGCGCCAAGGCCGGGCATCCCGAGCGCGGCTGCCTGGGCGCCTACATTCTGGATACCGAGTCGGATTGCGTGGAAACTTTCGCCGCACCGGTCACCGTGCTGGCCACCGGCGGCGCCGGCAAGGTGTATCTCTACACCTCGAACCCGGATAGCGCGACCGGCGACGGCATCGCCATGGCATGGCGCGCGGGCTGCCGCGTGTCGAACATGGAATTCATACAATTCCATCCGACCTGTCTGTTTCATCCGCGCGCCAAGTCCTTTCTGATCACCGAAGCCATGCGCGGCGAAGGCGGACTGCTGCGCCTGCCCGACGGCACCCGCTTCATGCCCGATCACGATGAGCGCGCCGAACTGGCCCCACGCGACGTGGTAGCCCGCGCCATCGATTTCGAAATGAAGCGCGGCGGCCATGACTGCGTGTTCCTCGACCTCACGCACAAGCCGGCCGACTTTCTGATCGAGCATTTTCCGACCATATACGCGCGCTGCCGCGAACTGGGCATAGACATTACGCGCGAGCCGATACCCGTGGTGCCGGCGGCGCATTATTTGTGTGGCGGCGTGGTAACCGACCGGGCCGCGCGTACCGACGTGGCCGGGCTGTATGCGGTCGGCGAAACGGCCTGCACCGGCCTGCACGGCGCCAACCGGCTGGCCAGCAATTCCCTGCTGGAATGCCTGGTATTTGCCGAGGCGGCCGCGCAGGACATACTTGAATTGCGCCCAGCGCCGGTGCCGCAACTGCCGGAATGGGACGAAAGCCGCGTGACCGATGCCGACGAGCAAATCGTGATTTCGCACAACTGGGACGAACTGCGCCGTTTCATGTGGGATTACGTCGGCATCGTGCGCACCAACAAACGGCTGCAGCGGGCGCGCCACCGCATCCTCATGCTCACGCGGGAAATTCAGGAGTACTACCGCAATTTCCGGGTCAGCGCGGACCTGATCGAATTGCGCAATCTGGTCCTGACGGCCGACCTCATCGTGCAGTGCGCGCTGCGCCGGCACGAAAGCCGCGGCCTGCATTTCAGCCGGGATTATCCGGAAACCGCCCAGGAACTGCGCAATACCGTGCTTACCCCGCGCCGGCGCTATGCCCCGGCGGGATCAGTCTGAGCCACACCCGCACGCGCCGGAAGCTTTCCGCATCCAGCATGTCGCCGGCCAGCACGATGCGGCCCCGCCCATGTTCGCCCTGCCAGGCAATCACGCACAGCCAGGGCAGGCGCAGCGACTGCGGCAGCACGCGGGCGACATGGCTGGTCGCGCCGGATTCCCACTCCACATTGCCGTCAGGGTGAAAACTGAGGCGCAGGGGCGGCCGCCGCCAGTGCGTGGCGCCGCGCGGGTACAGCGCGTGCGT
>JAEUNN010000254.1 GCA_016791085.1 Rhodocyclaceae bacterium
GGCTCGGTGTTTGGGCTGTGTCAGACCATGGCGCGAAAAATTGCGGCAAGTTGCCTAGCGCGCCGTGCCGCACGGCAACCTCTGATTTCCCCGGGAAATCGCCCCGTCTCCCGGCAGGTCCGTTCGTGGTGAGCCGGTCGAAGCATGCGTGGATGTTGCCGCGGCCAGGCGTCGGATGCAGCAGCCGTGGTGCCTTGCGAACGCCCTGCGACGGGCCCAGGGCGAACGGGATGGGAATTTGCCGGGCGCCGCCGCCATGGGGCACCGCGCCCGGCATACCGGCTGACGCAAGCCCGGCGCGGTCGCAGTCTGGCATCGGGGCACTATCGTGCCAGCCTGGCACGCGGACTTGCCTCGAAGCAGGGCCGTCAAGCATGGCGCGCGCCTGCCGCCCATGAAAGTCCGCCGCCGCTTTCCGGCGTCAGGCCGTCGCTTCGGCCTCCAGCACGGCCTGCAGCGCGCCCAGCAGTTGCGTGGACTCGGCTTCCACCGCGGCCAGCGCGTCGGCCAGTTCGCCGGCGTCGGCGCCTTGTTTGACCAGCGCTTCGAGTGCCGCGGCGGCGGCCTGTACGGCGGTAGCGCCGACCGTGCCGGCGGTACCTTTCAGCGTGTGGGCGCGGCGGCGCGCTTCGTCAAGGCCGTCGGTACGGCGCAGGGCGGCGCGCAGCGCGATCAAATCCTTGGGCAGGCGCTGCGCGAACATTTGCAGCACGCGCAGGTAGAGCACGCTATTGCCATTCACGCAGCGCAGCCCGAATACGGCGTCCAGCCCGGCGATGTTCCAGTCGGCCGGCGCGCCGGGCGCGGGCGCGCGCGCGGCCGGAATATCCTGCAGTGCCCCGCGCGCCTGGGCCGGTGCAGGCGCGTACGCGCGGACATTCGCAGGCGCAGCCGGGTCAGCCGCAGCATCCGCCGGCGCCGCCTCCTGCCGCTCGGGCACAGGTGCATCCACCGCGCAGTCCGGGCGCTCGGCGGCCGGCGGCGCCGTGCCGGCGGCCGCGGCAAGCCGGCCGCGCGACAGCCACTTGGCCAGCACGCCATATAGTTGATCGGGATCGACGGGCTTGGCCACGTGGTCGTCCATGCCCGCCGCCATGCAGCGTTCGCGGTCTTCGGCGAATGCGTTGGCGGTCATGGCGATGATGGGAAGGCGCTTGAATTCGGCATGTGCGCGCAGGCGCCGGGTGGCGGTGAGGCCGTCCATCCTGGGCATCTGCATGTCCATGAGCACCAGGTCGTAAGCTTCGCCGCGCACCTTGCGGCAGGCCTCCAGGCCGTTGCCGGCCACCTCCGCGTGCAGGCCGACGGACTGTAACAGCGACACCGCAACT
>JAEUNN010000378.1 GCA_016791085.1 Rhodocyclaceae bacterium
CGATGAAAAACGTACGAGGCATACATAACAACGTGCTTGCGCGAGCGGTTGCCGCAGCGCTGGGTACAGTGGCATTGTCCGTGCCGGCGCATTCCGCCCTGGTGCAAAGTTCTACCTATGCTTTTAACGACACCCTGACCGTAAACGATCAGCACACGACGGTCGCAAGCACTGGCCTGGCCACATCGCTAAACTTGAGCGGATCCACCGCCATTACGGCGTTTGACCGTTCGCTGGGGGTGCTTACCGGAGTAAGCGCAAGCGTAACTTCGTCGCGGTCGCACAGTATCGACATTTCCGCTACGAATCGCGGTTCGACAGGCAACGCGAATGCCAGCGGCACCGGGTTTTTCGGTGCATCAAGTGGGACCGGCGTTACGACCCTGGCCTTGACGGGGGTTTCTACGGCGACAACTTTTGCGCAGTTGTCCCGCGCAACTTCCTGTACCGCCTCGGTAGGCGCCAATTGTTCCGCATCGGGCGCAAGCGTCACGCAGAGCCTGGGCACCACGAACATGGCCGTGGCCGCCGCCTCGCTCGATACGTACGTGAACGCCTTCGGCGGCTCGCCGACGCTCACCCGGTCGGCCAGGATAACCGATACCGCGAATCGCAACAGTTTCTCGTCCGCGCAAAGCAATTACACCGTTGCCTGGGCCGGTAGCGCCGCGGTCAATTACGAATATCTGGCGCATGCTGCACCCAGTTTCTCGGCCGGGAGCACCCAGTCCAGCCAGACCATCGACTTCGGTACCTGGCTGCGTGACTCCACCAATCTATCGCCGGTCGGATATACGGTGGCCAATCGGCTTACCGCGAACACGGCGCAAAACCAGGTGGGGCTGAACCTGAATGAAATTCAGCCGACCGGCAATACGTCGGCCCTGACCACTACGGCAACCACGTTCACGAACCTGGGCGCGGGTGCGGCGAATAACTACACGGCCGCCATGAATACCTCGTCGGTAGGCGGGTTTAGCGCCGTGTATTCCATGAAGTTTTCCGATGAGGCGGTCGGCGCGGCTTCCAGCCGCTTCGACTCCAACAACCGTGCATCGGACTACACGCTGAACCTGACCTTGTCGGGCAGTGTGGTTGACCACGCGCAAGGGTCGTTCAGTGCAAACTCGGTCGTCACGTCCACTTCGTTGGACCTTGGGCGCGTGTTCATCAATTCGGCCAACCCGGTGCAGAATTTTTCGCTGTACAACGCTGCCGGTGACCGCGTAGCTCTGGCCCTCAATAACGTAAGCGGAAGCGGGGATACGGCGGCGCTGTCCACAACCCTGTCGTCCATCTCGATTGCGCGCGGAACTTCGTCCGGGGCACAGGCTTCCATGAGTACCGCCGCTGCCGGGAATTTTGTCGCGACCTACGATTTGGCGCTGGCTGACGATCTCGGTACGACCGTGCAGGGGAATTCCGGGCAAACCTACTCCATGTCGGTGCAGATGGGGGGGCAGGTGGTCGACCATGCCGCCGCGTCATTTAATGGTCAGGTGATGCAGGACACGCTGGATTTCGACTTTGGCACGCATCGGGTCGGCGACACCGTTTCCCCGCTGCAATTCGACATTTTCAACATGTTCGGCGACTTCCGCACTAGTCTCGATCTGGTGAGCGTTACGAGCAGCGGTGACGACAACAAGCTCACCACCTGTCTGATGCAGTTTTTGGGCTTGGCGGCCGGTGACGCATTTCATTGCGCGGCTTACCTGGATACCTCGTCTGCCGGCGTGTTCGCAGCGACCTACGAAATCACGTTGCGCGATAACGCAACCGGCATAGGCGGCACGCCCGCCGTATTCCTGCTTACCTTGAACCTCGGCGGCGAGGTGCGGATGCC
>JAEUNN010000410.1 GCA_016791085.1 Rhodocyclaceae bacterium
TCGAGTCATTCGCACACTTTAGGGCCGTTTGCTTACTTGCCCCTTAATCGGCAAGCGCGCACTTGCGCGACGCAAGACTATCCGTCCAGTGGCATTCAGGCTTTTTCCTTGACATAGCGGCCCGGAGCGGGCTCGATCGGACGATATTTTGCGTTACCGGGCATGCCGCGCGCGGCAACTTTGGCGCCGCCTCGCTGCGCCAGCCAGTTCGCCCAGTGCTTCCACCAGGATCCTTTTTGCTCGACCGCGCCGGCAAGCCAGTCGTCCGGACTGGTTGCTGGTTTGTCATTGATCCAGTAGCTGCGTTTGTTCTTGGACGCCGGATTGATCGCGCCGGCGATATGCCCGGATGCGCCCAGCACATAGGTGGACGGCCCGCCCAACAGGCCGCGTGCCAGGTAGGCCGACTGCCAGGGCACGATGTGGTCCTCGCGTGCGCCGAACAGGTAGGACGGCATGTCGACCTTGGACAGGTCCAGTTTGACGCCCAGCACTTCCAGCCGGCCGGGTATGCGCAGTTCATTCTGCAGATACATGTGGCGCAGATACCACGCCAGGAAAGGCCCGGCGATATTGGTGGAATCGGAATTCCAGTACAGCAGGTCAAATGGCGGCGGCTTGCCGCCTTTGAGGTAGTTGCTGACCACGTAATTCCAGATCAGGTCGTTCGGGCGCAGGCTGGAAAATACCTGCGACAGATCGTAGCCGGAATAAAGGCCGCCCTTGCCTATGGTCGCGTCGTGCGCAGCCACCGATGCTTCGTCGACCAGGCAGCCGAGGTCGCCCACTTCGGCGAAATCGAGCAGCGTGGTCATGAGCGTGAGGCTGTGCGCGGGGTCTTCGCCACGTCCTCGCAGCACGGCCAGCGAAGACGTCAGTATGGTGCCGCCGACACAGAACCCCAGCACATTGGCCTGGGCCTGGCCGGTAATGTCGCGCACCACTTCCAGCGCCGTGATCGGCCCCAGGCGCACATAATCTTCCCAGGTGAAGTGCGACTGCGGCGCTTTTGGATTGACCCAGGAAACCAGGAACACCGTGTGCCCTTGTTCGATCGCAAAGCGCACCAGCGAGCTTTCCGGCTGCAAGTCCATGATGTAGAACTTGTTGATGCAGGGCGGCACGATAAGCAGCGGCCGCTCGTACACCTCTTCCGTGAGGGGGGCGTACTGGATCAACTGCATCATTTCGTTTTCGAACACCACCGTGCCCGGCGTGACCGCCAGGTTGCGGCCGACCTCGAAGGGGCTTTCGTCGGTGATGGAAATGCGGCGCTTTTCCAGGTCCGCAAGCATGTTCTGTATGCCCTGGGTAATGCTCGCGCCTTGCGTCTCGAGTGCCGTGCGTATGAATTCCGGGTTGGTCGCGGCAAAATTGGTGGGCGCCAGCGCATCCACGTATTGCCGCGTCAGGAAACGCAATTTGCTCTTG